>JASIJN010000542.1 GCA_030050125.1 Streptosporangiaceae bacterium
GCCGGTCTTTGCCCTGGCGCGGCGGTCAACGCGCGTGCTGCCTGAACCCGTGCTGCCTGAACCCGTGCTGCCTGAACCAGTGACGCCTGCACCAGCCATGGCAGATCACTATACGCAGCCGGATGCTGACCGGCCGATCGAGCCGAGTCTGCCCAAGGGCCGCAGCGGTCAGAGGGCGGCGTTCCCGCCCTGAAGGAAGCGCATCGCGGCGGCCACGGCCTCCTCGCGCTCGGCGCCCGGTTCGGTGTCGATGACTTCCATGGCGATCGCCGCGGCCGCGGCGGCCGCGATCCTTGGGCCGACGGCACCGGGCGGGCTGCCGGTCTCGCCGGCGATCATGGCGGCGCCTTCGCGGATGGCCGCCGCCATCCGCGCTGTCCGCAGCGCCCCGAGGTCGGGATTGGCCTCGAACATGCGGCGCGCCAGCCGGTACATCTCCCGGTCCTCCGGCTCGGTCTGGCTGGCCAGCAGCCAGCGGCCGAAGACGTCGTGGAGCGTCTCGCCGGGCTCCCGGTCCCGCAGCGCCGTGCTGAGGCTCGCCACCCCGTCACCGAACCGGGACAAGGCGATGTCCTGCTTGGCCGGGAAGTACATCGCGACGGTCCGCGGCGCGACCTCTGCCGCTTCGGCGATGTCGGCCACCGTGGTGGCGTCGTAGCCCCGCTCGGCGAACAGTTCGTAGGCGGCACGGATGATCGCCGCCCGGCGGCGTGCCTTGCTGCGCTCTCTCAGCCCGATCTCAGCCATGCGGCAAGTATACATCGGACAGCAAACTTGCAATACACTGCAATTTTGCGTTAGGCTGCGGGAAGAATCGGCTCGGCGGACCCGAAGGGATCCAGGACCATGAACCACACCGCCGCACAGACCCCCGCGGCCTGGGCCAGGCCGGCGACGCCCGACGCCCCGGACCCCCGGCGCTGGCTGATCCTGGCCGTCGTCTCGCTGGCCCAGCTGATGGTCGTGCTCGACGCCACGATCGTGAACATCGCGCTCCCCTCGGCACAGCGCGCCCTGCACTTCTCCGACCTCGAGCGTCAGTGGGTGATCACCGCCTATGCGCTCGCCTTCGGCAGCCTGCTGCTGCTCGGCGGCCGGCTCACCGACCTGATCGGCCGGAAGGCAACGTTCATCGCCGGGCTCACCGGTTTCGCGGCGGCGTCCGCGCTGGGCGGCGCGGCAGGCAGCTTCGGCCTGCTCGTTGCGGCGCGCGCCTGCCAGGGCGCCTTCGGCGCGCTGCTGGCCCCGGCCGCGCTGTCGCTGCTCACCATCACGTTCGCGGGCACCGGGGACCGGGGCAAGGCGTTCGGGGTGTTCGGCGCGATCGCCGGCGCCGGCGGCGCGGTCGGCCTGCTGCTCGGCGGCCTGCTGACCCAGTACCTGGACTGGCGCTGGTGCCTGTACGTCAACCTCGTCTTCGCGGCGATCGCGGGCGCCGGAGCGGTCGTTCTGCTGCGCCGGCAGCCGTCCGGGCAGTGGCCGCGGCTGGACCTGCCCGGGCTGGTGGCCGAGGCCGGCGGCATGTTCTGCATCGTCTACGGTTTCTCCAACGCCGCCAGCGATGGCTGGCACGCGCCGGCGACGTGGGGATTCCTGGTCGCGGGCGTGGCCTTGCTCGCGGCGTTCGGCTACATCGAGACGCGGGCCGGGCAGCCGCTGCTGCCGCTGCGGATCGTCCTGGACCGCAACCGGGCCGCCTCCTACCTGTCGATCCTGATCACCGGCGCGGGCATGTTCGGCATCTTCCTGTTCCTGACGTACTACCTGCAGGAGACGCTGGGGTTCAGCCCGGTCACGACCGGCGTGGCCTTCTTGCCCATGGTCGGCGCGATCATCGTGTGCGCGAACCTGGCCAACATCGTGCTGCTGCCGCGCATCGGGCCGAAGTTCCTTGTCGCGCCGGGGATGCTTGCCGCAGCGGCCGGCCTGGTGTGGCTGACCCGCATCGGCGTGCACTCCAGCTACGTCGCGGACGTCCTGCCGCCGCTGCTGGTCGCATCCGCCGGGCTCGGCTTCGTGATGTCGCCCTCGATGAACACCGGGACCGCCGGTGTCGCGGCATCGGATGCGGGCGTCGCCTCGGCGGTGGTGAACACCGGGCAACAGGTCGGCGGCTCGGTCGGCACGTCACTGCTCAACACCATGGCGGCCAGCGCCGCCGCCGGTTACCTGACCGCCCACCTCACCCCCCGGCTGATGGCCGACGGCCGCCCGGCACCCGCGCTGGCCGAACTAGCCCAGGTGCACAGCTACACCGTCGCGTTCTGGTGGGCGGCCGGCATGTTCATCGCCGGGGCCGTGCTCGCCGCCCTGCTCTTCCGTCGCGGCGCGCCCGCCGTCTCCGCGCCCGCCGTCATCGCGCACGCCGTCACCGCGCCCGCAGCGGCCACGGCCGCCCAGCCTGAGGGCGTGCTGTCATGACGGACACCGGCATCCGCACGCGCGCTGGCCAGGCCGTCACGGCCTTCGACCCGCTGGCCGCCCTCGACGCCCTGCTCTCAGACGTCGGGCTCTCCAGCACGGCAACGGGCGGGAGGATATCGTTCGCCGGCCAGGATCCGATCCTGCCCGCCGCGCACCGCCTCGGTGCCTGCATCGGCCTCCCCATCATGGCGAACGCCGTGGCGGCGGTCGCCTTCCACCGGCGCCGCGGTGGCCCGGTGCAGGACCTGGAACTGGACCTGCGCCAGGCCGTGCACGGCATCAACCCGGCCGCGTTCTGGCATCCCTCCCTGAACGGCCAGCCCGCCCCGCATCCGCTCGTCCTGGACAACCCGTTCCTGCTCGCCCCGTACCGCACGGCGGACGGCCGGTGGATCATGGCATCCGGGGTCTACCCGCACCTGGCCGCGAAGTGGTGCCGGTTCCTTGACGTCCCGCCCGACGGCGCCAAGGTCGCCCGCGCCATCGCCAGGTGGGACGCGGCCGGCCTGGAGGAGGCGGCGAACGCCTCGGGCCTGCCCGCCTGCGTGGTGCGATCCCCGGGAGAATGGCTGGCGCACGAGCAGGGAGCGCTGCTGGCAAGCCAGCCGGTGATCGGCCTGCGGCGGGTCGGCGACGCCCCGGCCCGCGACTTCGGCCAGGCGCCGAGGCCGTTCGCCGGCCTGCGCGTGCTGTCGTTCACCCAGGCCGTCGCCGGTCCCACCGTGGGCCGCACGCTGGCCGAGCACGGCGCGCAGGTGCTGTGCGCGACCCGGCCGAACGACTACGAGCACGAGTTCATCTATGCCGAGGCCAACGTCGGCTCCCGCAGCGCGTACATCGACCTGGGGACCCCGGACGGGCAGAGCCGGGCGGCCGCCCTGCTGCCCGCCGCCGATGTCGTGGTCAACAACCACCGCGGCGGCGCGCTGGAACGCCAGGGCCTGGACCCGGGCCGGCTCGCGCGGACGTATCCGGGCCTGGTGTATGTCTCGGTCACCTGCTACGGGTCGCGCGGGCCCTGGGCGCGGCGCGGCGGCTTCGACATGGACGCCTCGGCAGCCTCGGGGCTGATGACGATCGAGGGAACCGAGGCCGAGCCCCGGCTGCCCGTGACCGGGCTATTGAACGATTACGTCACGGGCTACCTGGGAGCCGTCGGCGTCGCCGCCGCCCTGGTCAAACGCGCCACGGAGGGCGGCTCGTGGCACGTTACGGTGAACCTGACCCGGGCTGCCATGTGGTGCGGCTCCCTCGGCGTCGTCGACCCGGCGCTGGCCGGCCGCGACCGGGAGCACAGCCCGCGCGAGCCGGCCGCCTATGACGCCCCCAGCCCACTCGGCGACCTCCACATGCTCGCGCCGCCGGTCCGGTTCTCCGTCACGGCGCCCGCCTGGCCGGCCCCCCCGCTTGTCCCCAGAGGCTCGAGCCGAGCCGAATGGCTGGGCTGATCCGCGCGGACCGCCGCGCCGCCGACGTCTGAGCCGCCCGGGCGGCGGCGGATATCCTGAATGACATGGACAGCCGGGCGAGCGACAAAATCCCCGGTGCCAGGGTGCGCTTCAGGCGACGCGAATCAGCCCGGCCCTCATCCGATGCCAGGCCAAGGGAATGGCTGGCGCTGGCCGACGGCGCTGTGCAGGAAGCGAAAACCGAAGGGCATGCTCTTGCCCTGGTCGGAGAGCCGCTGCCGTACCATCCGGGCCGGGCTGAACGGCGCAGCGGCAAACCCGCCGAGGTCATAACCTCCGACCGCGTGCCCAATTCATGCACCTGCTCGTGGGCATATTCTGCGGGCAAGCTGACCTTGAAGCACTATAACGCGGCATGTCCGGTGCACCCCGCGACCCTAGGCGCCTAGCGCCGGAAATGCCGCACATACCATGACCGACCCGTCATGCTTTCCCGGGTCCGTCGGTTCCGGCCGGCCCGTCGGCTCCGCCTTCTTTCGGCTGACCGGGGTCCGGGTCGGTCCGGGCGGTTTGGGCATATCCGGCTTTGTAGCTCTCGACGGACTTGCTCACATACGCGAGGAGATCGGGCTGAATGCGGTAAAGGCGCCTGCGGTCGTACCACGTCACGACGGCGGAGCCCAGGACGAGCCAGAAGATCAGGCCGAGGGCGGCGGCGACGGTTCCCCGGGTGAGGCCGGCGTCGCCCTTGGCGCCGAAATACAAGATCGACCGGGTACCGTCCTGCACCTGGCGCAGCGGTTCTACGTAGCTCAGCGCGCGATCGAAGGCGGGCAGCGCCTCCACCGGGACGATGGCTCCGGCCGAGGCCAGGCCCGCGTAGACGAACACCAGTATGCCGATCAGCTGCCCGTAGCCCCCGGCCACGGCGAACAGCGCGATCATGCCGGCGCCGACGCTGGCCGCGCACAGCCAGGTATAGGCCCACAGCAGCGCCGGATACGGCGCGTCCATGCCCAGTCCCCAGACCGCCACCGCGAGCATCACCACGGTCAGCACGGCCGTGAGCACCCCGACGATGGCCCATTTGATCAGCAAGGTCTGCCACCTGTTGATCGGCACCGGCTGGCGCTGGCGCCAGCGGGGCCCCGCCTCGGTGGTGGCGTAGCCGAGCGCGGAGTCCACGACGGAGTTCACGATCGTCGCGCCCAAGAACCCGCACATGATCGTCAGCAGCGCTATGTAGAACGCGCTCGTCCCCAGGGCTGAGTTCGCCGGCAAGGGATCGTACGGGGCGGTCGTCACCGTGACCGGGTTGGCCAGGAGCACGCTGGTCGCGCCCGTCCGCGCACCGGGGGGAACGAGGGCGGTCAGGTGCTGGCCGATCCGGCGAGACGCCACCGCCAGCGCGGGCTGCAAGATCCCCGCGGCCAGGCTGGCCCCGGTCGTGCCGGCCCGCTGATTGGTCAAGATCTCCACCTGCGGGGCGGCACTGGCCGCGGGCTTGGCCGCGTCGAGGCCCGCCACATTCAGCAGGCTCGCGGAGAAGCCCGGGGGTATCACCACCGCCGCGTACAGGCCGTCGCGGCCCATGGCCTGCTCCGCCTGGGCCAGCGTCGACACCTGCAGGTGAAGCCGGCCCGACACCGCCGGACTGGCCAGCAGGCCGGCCTGGACCTGCCGTCCGACCTCGAGGCGCTGCGAGCCGACCGCGGCGCCCCGGTCCTGATTGACCACCGCTACCGGCAGGCCGTGCAGGTGGGCCAGCGGGTCGACCAGCGACGAGATGTACAGCGAGGTCATGGCCGCGATGACCAGGGACGCCAGAATCAGGGGGACCATCCATATCGCCCGGACCCGCAAGATCTGGCTGGCCCGGACCGGCATCCGCGGGTCCGGCCCCCGGCGGGGAGAGGCGGGTGAGGAATCGGCGCTCACGGCAGCCTCCTCTCTGCGGCATGGTAGCGCCTACCTGCACACGATCTTCCCCGCTCGCACCTCCTCCTCGCATGCCGGGGTACCCC
Source organism: Streptosporangiaceae bacterium (assembly GCA_030050125.1). The sequence goes on from JASIJN010000542.1 coordinate 5,858, forward strand.
GGGCGTCAGCTCACCCGGACCGGCTCGCCCAGATAGTGGGCACCGGTCTCGTGGTTGTCGAGGTGGTCATAGAAGCCGACCCTGGACCGGAACAGGTACCGCGTCGGGCACACCCGCGGAGCCGCTTCGCGGTGGGTCCCGGCCCAGCCATCCAGGATCCCGGCCACGTCGTACTGGAAGAGCTCCGGCTCGTCGCTCACGTAGTACTCCTGGCCGTCCTCCTTCTCCACATGCCATCCCGATGTCGGCGGAGCGCCCGGCTCGACGTACAGCGGGCGGCACCAGGACTCGAAGCGATAAAGCTCGGCGGCGAAGGGCTGCCAGTCGGCGGGAAAGAGCGGCACCATGGCGCCGGTCCACCACCGGTGCATCAGGCCCTCCAACGCCGGGCTGGTGTAGAGCGTGCGCAATCCCGCGGCTATCGCGGGCGACTCGGCGATCACCGGTATCAGATCGTTGATCTCGGCGGCCACCGCCTCCGCCGAATGCTCGAAGGCCTCCAGCACGGAGGCGATGATCTGCGATTGGGTCAGGCCGGACAGATGCCTGGCCGGCCGCCAGAGGTGCCGGAAGTACTGGTTCTCGCCAAGGATCCGCGCCCAGAACATGAACCGCTGCATCCTGAGGTTGTCGGCTATCGTCGCGGACCGGCTGGCCAGGACGTACTCGAAGTCGTCCGTCTCGCCGCGGACGGTCACGAAGCCGTGCTGCTCCCTCCGGTCCATGTAGTCGGTGTTGGGCAGCAGCAGCAGCGGATAGATCGCGATACGAGCCACCTTCTCGGCCAGCCGGTCGAAGCCCTCGAGGAACGACTCCACGGTCTCGCCCGGCGCCCCCCAGATGAGCTCCGCGTAGCAGTCGAGGCCCTCGTGCTTGAGCCAGGCGACCAGGCTCTCCCACTTGTTCACCTTCATGTTCCGCCGGGACATGTCCAGCAGAGCCTCCTCGGAGAGGGTCTGCAGGGCCAGGGTGAACGAGCTTTTGAACCCGTGCCTCTTGAGATCCTTGACGATGCCGTAGAAGCGCTCGGATTTGTTCTTCGCCCAGCTCGTCTCCAGCGCGCGCGGATATCCGCGGCGCTCCCGTACCTTGATAAGGTCTTCGACGAACTCGTGGTCGGCTTCCAGAAGGCCGAAGTTCGAGTCGCAAAGAACCAGGGTCGGCACCTCGTGAAAACCTAAAAAGTCGATTTCCTCGGCCAGGCGCTCCCTCGAGAACGAGCGCATCCGCTGCCCGACCGCGCCACCCCAGTAGCAGAAAGAGCACTTGTAGGGGCAGCCCCGGTTGGTCTCCATGAGCGCCACGTCGTACGGGAAGTTGCCAGCCGCGTCGCGCATGGTGAGGGCGCCGGTGAGCAGGGGCGAGGGGATGACGTCCAGATCTTCGATCCTGGGCCGGTCCTCGGTGGTCACGACCGATCCGTCCGGGCCGCGGAACGTGACGCCCTGGACCGCGGGGAACTCCAGCGCGCCGGGATCTTCCAGCAGCGAGCGGATGAGGTCGCGGAAGGTGAACTCGCCCTCCCCGTCGACGACCGCGTCGACCGCGGGCATCTCACGCAGCACGCGCCGGCCTTGATGGGCGACGTGCGTGCCGCCGAAGACGACCACACCGGCCCTGTTGAGCTGCTTGAAGGTCTCGGCCAGGCAGCCGAACCTCCGGTAGTTCCAGCCGAAGACCGAAAAGGCGAGGACGTCGGGCATGGCCTCGCTGAAAAGCCGCCGGGTCATCTCCGGGAGGGTCGCGCCGCCGCGGAAGTTACAGATGGTCGTCGTCGTCGCGGGCCCTAGGTCGGCGTCCGCGTCGAGAACCGTCTTGAGATAGCCGGCCGCGAGCGGCATCGAGTCGAGCGGCATATCCCAGGCGCCCTGCTGAACAATTGTGATGCGTAGCATGCTCCGTGATCCTTCGAGCCCGAAACGGCCTCCCGGCCCTTCGACGGGACCCCCCGATGGGTACGTGCTCGGCGAGGGCGCGGCCAGCGGCCACGGCACCGGACATTGCTAGGAAGGCTCGGCTACCGCCAGGGCAGCGCTGTCACCTTTCCTCGGCAGCGATGCGCTTCTCACCTCCTTGCTCATGCTGACGACGATCGCCAGGCAGACCAGCCATGCTCCCAGAACGACGGCGCTGAGGCGGGCCCCGAGCCATTCGATGAGGAAGCCGCTGGCAATGGCGCCGAGAGACTGGGCGCCGTACGTCGCGATCTGCACCGAACTCTCTACTCGCCCGCGCATCGAGTCGGGCGTCGCGAGCATCCGGTAATTCCCGAGCATGAGCTCGTAGATCGGTGCGACGAATTCTTCCACGGTGGCGATAAGGCCAATTATCACCGCACTGGGCGCGATGGCATACAGGGGGAAGACCATCGCCTCGACCCACAGCATGCTGAGCGTGACCGTGCCGAACGTGAAGCGCTTCTCAGCCCAGCCGGCCGTCACGTTACCCAAGAGCGCGCCCACGCCCGCGGCGGCGAAGATGCCGCCGATGCCCGCCGCCGGAGTGTGCAGGCGTTCCGCCAGCAGCACTATGACCAGGTAGCCTGCCCCGTACCGCAGGCTGTCGGCGCTGCTCACCATCGTGACAATGCGCACCAGTTTCTGGTTCCACAGCCAGCGCAAGCCCGCGGTGATGTCATGCCAGATATCCTGCGCGGACTCCGCCGCATCCTGGTCTGGGCTTTCCTGAAAGTCCTTCTTGATCAGGCGCAGGGTGACCGCGGAGACCGCGAACGACACCGCATTGACCGCGAACGGGATGGCGCGGGCTATCGCGAACAGCGATCCTCCGATCACCCCACCGGAAATGCGGACGACTTCGCCAGCGGTCTGACCCTGCCTCAGACCGTCGATCAACTGCGCCGGGCCGGTCACGTTCGGCAGTGCCGACGTGCCGGCCGCATCGAAAAACGTGCCGAGTACGCTCGAGGCCGCGGCGACGACGTAGATCTGCGGCATCGCGAGCCGGCCCAGCCACAGTGCCACCGGGATGGTGCCAACCAGGATCATTTGCCCTATATCGCACCATATCATGATCTTTTTGCGATCCCAGCGGTCGGCGAGGGCACCGGCGAACAACCCGAAGACTATGGACGCGATGGCGCTCAGGCCGAGGACTATTCCAGCCTGCGCCGGGGAGCCCGTGAGGGACAGGACGAGCAGTGAAAGGGCAAGATACTGCACGCTGCTGCCGATACTCGAGATGATGTCGCCGCCCTGAAACAACAGGTAATCTTTGTTGTGCCACAACGGTGACCAGCGAATTTTACCGCGTTTCTGCATCGTCAACGACTCCAGGGCTTCTCCGGAATGCCGTTACCAGTCATCCATCGCGCGTTGTGGACCTGCCCGTACCGTTCACCTCGCATTTCTGGCCCTACCTGAGGGCGGCCGGACGAGTGCAGGTTGCGAAAAACATGCGGAGCGTTTCATCGTCCACCCGGGGCCCGACAACAAGCTCGCCGAAGTCCGCCGGATCCGGATAAGGAGCTGAGTTTTCGCCCACGTAGTCGTCGGACCAGGGCCTATCGAGGCCGTGAATGCTGAGTACGACTTCGTGTTCGGCGGTGGCGACATTCCGTACAGCATCTACCCACTCGCCTGTCGGCATTACCGTGAGCTCGATTCCCGACCGCTGGGCCAGCCGGATGACCTCGAGCCAGCATACCTTCTCCGACGTCACGACGGAGAACGGTCCTCCGCCGGGCCGCCGCAGGCCCACGTCGATCACCAGTCGCGCGGCGTGGTCCACCGGTATCCACATCTCCTCGAAATCGAAGCTTGGTGCCATCCCGATCTGCAAGATCATTCGCAGCAGTTTCAGCACCGCGTCTCGCTGGTTGCCTTGTCCGGTTCTGGAGTCGATGGAAAGCCGCGGCATGCGGAATATAGCGGTCGGAACACCCAGCGCGTGCGCCTTGAATACCTCCTGCTCCGCGAGACGCTTGCTAATGACGTAACCATTCCCCGGGTTGTCCCCGAGTTCCGCGTCGGTGGAAATGTAATTCATGCTCTTGAGCGTGGCCGTGGTGGCCAGCTTGATCAGCTCCCTGGTGCTGTCGACGTTCGCCGCCCTGATCTGCTCGACCTGCAGCAGCAGATTGACCTGGGCGCCGTTGTGGTAGATGACATCCACCGTCTCGGCCAGGCGGGAGTAGTCCGCGGCCCCGATGCCCAGACGGGGCTGAGCCAGGTCTCCGGGCACCACCGTGATGCGATGCGCCACGTCCGGCACCCACCTGTCGAACCGGGTGAGGTTCCGCCGGATGCGTTCCAGTCCGTGTCGCGGGTCATTGGCTCGCACCAGGCAGGAGACGTGAATGCCTGGCCGGCTCAGCAGGCCGTGAAGCAGGAAGGCGCCGAAATATCCCGTTGCTCCGGTGAGCAGGATGTGCCGGCCGGCGTCCGCGGCGGCGCCGGGCCGCGGCGCCGGCAAGGCCGTCGCCTGGACCAGGTCGGGCCGCTCGGCGCCGTTGTGGCCGGCGCTGACCGCGTCCGCCGTGACCGGTGCGACGCCGTCGCCGCCGGGCGCCGGCTCGCCGTCCGCCAGCGGGCCGGAGTCGAGAGCCTGCGCCAGCAGGGCAACGGTGGGGTAGGCGAACACGAGGCCTACCGGCACGTCGGCGGCGAGAGCCTTCCTCAGGTTGAGGGCTATCCTGGCCGCGAGCAAGGAGTGTCCGCCGAGGTCGAAGAAGCTGTCGTCGACGCCGACGCTGGACAGGCCGAGCACCTCGGCGAACAGGTCGCACAGCAGCGCCTCGCGCGGCGTCCGCGGCCCGGCGTCGGCCCGTGCCCCGGCGCCGAAGTCCGGGGCGGGCAGCGCGGCCCGGTCCAGCTTGCCATTGGGCGTGACCGGGAGCCGGTCCATGGGCACGAACGCCGACGGCACCATGTACCCGGGCAGGCTGCCGGCCGCGTACGCCCGCAGTTCCCCGGCGGGCACCGGCTGCGCGCCGGCCGCGACAACGTAGGCCACCAGGATCAGGTCGCCGCCCTCGGCGGGCCGCGCCGCCACGGCGACGTGGGCCACGTCGGGGTGGCGGGCCAGGACGGTCTCGACCTCGCCCGGCTCGACCCGGAACCCGCGTATCTTGACCTGGTCGTCGGCGCGGCCGGCGAACTCCAGCACCCCGTCGCGACGCCACCTGGCCAGGTCCCCGGTCCGGTACATCCGCGCCCCGGCCGCGGTGAACGGGCAGGCCACGAACCGCTCAGCGGTCAGCCCGGGCCGCCCCAGATAGCCCCGGGCCACCCCGGCGCCCGCCACGTACAACTCCCCCGCCACCCCGGCCGGCACCGGCCGCAGCCACTCGTCGAGCACGAACGCCTGGGTATTCCAGACCGGCCGGCCAATCGGCACCTGTCCGCGGGGAAGATCCCCCAGCCGGTCGATCTCGTGCCAGGCACACTCGACCGTTACCTCGGTGGGCCCGTAGGCGTTGACGATCGCCACCGCCGGATGCTGCTCGCGCCACTCGACGAGGGACGATCCCATGAGCGGCTCGCCGCAGAGCAATAGCTGTTCGGACGGGGTGAACGCGGCCGGGAACTCGGCCAGCAGGGTGAGATGACTGGGCGTGACCTTGAGAAAGGTGCATTCCGTCCCGTCCGTGACCTCGGGCTCGACCGCGGGCCGGGCCGCGGCGTCAATGCCAAGGTCGGCCACCCGGATCTGGCCGCCCGCCACCAGCGGCGAGAACAGCGCGGTGATCGTGAAGTCGAAAGATATCGACGAGTGCAGGATCGTCGTCCCGCGCACCGCCGGGTACGCATCGACCGACCACAGCAGATAGTTGGTCAGGGCCCGATGGGAGATAACGGTGCCCTTGGCCGCGCCGGTCGAGCCGGACGTGTAGATGACGTACGCGGCGTGGCTGGGCCCGGTCTCGGCCTTGCGCTCGGCCGCCGAGATGGCTTCGCCCGAGAGGCTGGCCAGCTCACCCCGCAGGGCGGGGTCGTCAAGCAGCAACTGGCGGGTGCTCGCACCCGAGCCCTGCAGGCCCGAGCGGCTGCTGGTGATCAGGCACCCCGGCGCCGCGTCGGCCAGCATGAAGTCGAGCCTGGCCGCGGGGTAGGCGGGGTCGACCGGGAGGTACGCCGCCCCGGCCTTCAGCACCCCCAGCAGGGCGACGATCAGCCGGTCCGAGCGGGTCAGCGCGACGGCGACGACGTCTTCCGGCCCGACGCCCTGCCCGATCAGGTACCAGGCGAGCCGGTTCGCCCGGG
>JASIJN010000543.1 GCA_030050125.1 Streptosporangiaceae bacterium
GCCGAGCCATGCTCCCAGCCGTGCTGGCATTCACACGGCCAGGACTTCTGGAGCCGGGCGTCGTGGAGCAGTTCTCCGGAGCGTGTCCCCGCGATCAGGAGCTCAGGAAATCGTTTCGCTCGTTTTCAGCTGCCTAACTGGCGGCGGTCGTACGGCGCGCTCTGGAAGGCGGCGTCGACGGCCTGCAGGAACTGCTCCTGCTCAGGTGGGTGTCGGCCGGAAGCGCAGCGCAGACCAGGTGTCGTCGATGGAAACCTGCCGGACAGGCTGGATGCCGTGGGAGGCGAGGGCCTGGGCGAGCCGGTCACGGCTGAGGTCGGTGCCGAGCTTGCCGCCCTTGGGATAACCGATCCAGGCGAGGCGGTCGGCACGAGCGGCGCCGATGACCGCGCCGAGCTGGTCGAGGTCGTCATGGCGGACGGCAAAGCCGATCACAGCGCTGGCGGTGGACGGCTGGCCGCCTGAGGTACTCGCGGGCAGGGTCACGCCAGGCGGGGGGTTGAGTATTGCCAGCGACTGGCCGGGCTTGATCTGCAACTTGTCGGTGAGGTCCACACAGCCAGCGTGCCAGCGGCTGCACGGGGCGGCAACGTGCGGGGATCACAGCACACGCAGATCACCTCGTCCTGCGCGACCTCCCGGCCCTCACGAGCCGCAGACCAGCCATTGTCGCTGAGCGTAGGTGCGGGTCCGGGCGGTGTACCCGGCCTGTAGCGGGGTGCCAGGCGTCAGGTCTTGCGATGTCTGGGCCCCTCGGCTGGGGCTGCCGGCCACGGCCCTGGCGATGGCGACGATGCCGGCCAGGGCCGCTACCGTCCGCCCAGCCCGAGCGCCGCGCCCACCGCAGTGATTCCGGCGGTATCCGCGAAGGCGAAGCTGAAAATTACTTCGTCAGCGCCGGCCTCGATGTGGCCCGCGACCAGACCGGGAATCTCGTGCGGCTGGCCGACGGTCAATCCGGCGATCTGTTCGGCCGAGCCGGCCGCCGCCAGCATCTCATGCACCTCGGCGGTGTTCTGGCTGGACGTGGTCAGGATCAGCGGGGTCATCCACGTCACGCCGACCTCGGCGGGATCCCGGCCGACCTCGGCGCAGTGGCGGCGCAGCACGGCGATCTTGCGGGCCAGCGTGTTCACGTCGCCGGTGACGTTGCACTGGTCGGCGTAGCGGGCGACCAGCCGCAGCGTTCGTTTCTCACCGCCGCCGCCGATCATGATCTTCGGGCCGCCGGGCTGTACCGGCCGGGGCAGGTTGCGGGCGTGATCGAGCCGGTAGTGGCTGCCGGCGAAGCTCACGTCGTCGCCGGTGAACATGGCCCTGCATACCTGGACCGCCTCTTCGAGCATGTCGAGGCGCACCCGGTCGGCCGGATAGTCGATGCCGAGGCCCTGGTGCTCAACCTCGTACCAGGCGCCCCCGATGCCAAGGATGGCCCGGCCCCGTGAGATGACGTCCAGGGTCGTGACGATCTTGGCCAGGATGCCGGGGTTGCGGTAGGTCACGCCAGTGACTAGCGTGCCGAGCTGCACCCGCCGGGTGCGGGCCGCCAGCGCCCCGAGCAGGGTATAGGCCTCCAGCATCGGCTGGTCTGGTCCGCCCAGCGGCGGCAACTGGAAGAAGTGGTCCATGACCCACACCGAGTCGAACCCTGCTTCTTCCGCCGCCGTCGCCAGGCCGGCAACGTGATCGAACAAGTCGGCCGACTCAAATCCCGAGAAGTTGGGCAGCTGAACACCGAATCTGGTCATAGCGCTGACGGTAGCCACTCCCGCACGGCGCATCGAGGGGGACAGCGGTTCGAATTCCGCGGCCCCGCCAAGTTCTGGCGGGTCACGGGCCCCATTCGATCACCTGGCCCTCGATATGCAAGCTGCGCGCCGTCGCCACGCCCGGGACGCGTCCGTCACAAGACCTTGCCGCTCTGGACAGCGCCGAGTTTCCTGTTGTGCTCGCGACGGTGCGCGGCGGGAAAGGTCGCGTGCCATGCGGCGTGAAGCCTGCTAGCGTCCCAGAAGCGGCAGTACGAGTACCTTCGCTTCCAGGTGGACCGCTTGGCCTCTTGCGCTAGCCGGCGGCTGTCGGCCTCCTGGTGGATGCCAGCGATCTTTGCCTTGGCTGCGTCGTACTGCATCCAGCCGTGCATTAGCCGCGGACCTCCATGGACCACAGCGCGGTCGTGTTGTTCCAGGCGGGATGGTCGAGTGTCGCGGACACGACGTACTTGGGCTGGCCGTTGAGCCGGTCCGCCAGGACGCCGGCACGGGACGGCCACCGCGCGGCCATCCACTCGTAGGTCCGCCGGACGAGCAGCATGGCCTCGCTGCCCAGTGCCTCGCCGGGCGCGGTCTTGGCCACCTCGGGGCGGTCGGTGATCCGGCCGGCCCAGCCGCCGGCCCTGAAGCCCTCGTCACCGGCCGGGTCCTGGATGATTCCGTCAAGCGTGACGTTCTCGCTCACGACGATCTTTCCCACGGCGGTTCTCCTCCGAAGTCCAGCTGTCGATGAGGCATACACCGCGGCAGCGGGAAACTGGGCGCCCGCGCGCCGACCAGTTCGCCGCCCCGGCGGTGTATGTACCTGACGGAAGTGCCCCGTGCTGCGGAAGAAGGTGCCGACGATGGTGATAGCCGCCCTGCTCTCAAGGGCACGGGCCGGGGACGGCGACGCGTTCGGTGAGCTGACCGACCCTTACCGGCGGGAGCTGCAGGTGCACTGCTACCGGATGCTCGGATCCTTCCAGGACGCCGAGGACGCCCTGCAGGAAACACTGCTGGCCGCCTGGCAGGGCATCGGCGGCTTCGACGAGGAACGCGCATCGCTCCGCACCTGGCTGTACAAGATCGCCACCAACCGGTGCCTCAACGCACGCCGCGCGGCGAGCCGGCGCCCGGCCAAAGACTGGGATGTGTCCGCGTTTGAACCGCCGGTGCCGACCCGGCTCGACCAGGTCACCTGGCTCGAGCCGTTTCCCGACGCGCTCGGCGAGGGCGGGCACGCGCCGCTGGGCCCGGAGGCCCGCTACGAGCAGGCCGAATCTATCTCCCTGGCCTTCGTGACCGCACTGCAGGCGCTGCCGCCCCGCCAGGTCGCCGTCGTCATCCTGCGCGACGTCCTCGGATTCCACGCCAGCGAGGTGGCCGACATGCTCGACACGACCGTCGGCTCGGCCAACAGCGCCCTCAAACGGGCACGCGCCAGCCTCCAGCGCCGGCAGGAGTCGGTCGCCGGGCGCGAGCCGCCGCCCGCCTCCGGCTCACCCGCCGAGGACGCGATCGTGGCCAGATTCGCCCGCGCCTGGGAGTCCGCCGATCTCGACGCGCTGGTGGCCCTGCTCACCGACGACGTATTCATCGCGATGCCACCGACGCCGTTCGGATACGAGGGCCGGGACGCTGTGATCCGCTACTGCGCCACCCTGTTCGGCGCAGACCGCAGGTTCGACCTCGTGCCGACGCGAGCCAATGGTCAGCCCGCCTTCGGAGCCTACCTGCCCGCCCCGACCGGCATCCGTCACGGGACCGGCCTCTACGTGCTCACCCTCACCGGCGAGCGGATCTGCGCGATGACCCGCTTCGACAACAGCGTGCTCCCGAGCTTCGGACTACCGCGATCGCTGCCGTCTCGGTAGCCGGCCGCCAGCTCCATCACCGGTACAAGCCGTGCAGAGCTTCACATACCGGCCGGGTGTCATGCCGAATGCCGCTTTGAACATCCGGGTGAAGTGCGCCTGGTCGGCGAAGCCCGCCCCGAGCGCCGTTTCTGCCAGCGGGCGCGCGTCGCGCAGCCAGCCCCGGGCCACGTCGAGGCGCCGCATCACCGAATACCGGTACGGGCTGGTCCCGTAGACGGCATGGAACTGGCGTGCGAACTGGTAGCGGTCTAGCCCCGTGACGGCCTCCACCTCGCTCGATGGCACTATCGTCACCCGGCTCCGCAGGAGATCGCGGCCACGTTCGACAGCGGGCAGGTCGACCCGGCAGCGTACGGTGCTGGTGGGGCCAGCGCTGAACCGTAGCAGGCCCTCCGCCAGCTGAAGCACCAGAGCGTCAAGCGCCAGCGGCTCGGCTGCCCGCGCGAACGCCCGCCCCACCACGCGCGCGAGGACTGGGTCATCGGTCACCGGGGGAGCGAAGGGCAGCGCCGTCGGCCGTCCCGTGAGGGCCGGCAGGGCGGAGGCGATGCGGTCCGGGTTGACGTAGATCTGCCGGTAGCCGAACACGCCCGGCCCCTCTGCCCTGCCGTCGTGCAGCTCGTCGGGATGCAGCACGAAGACCTGTCCGGGGAGGCTGCGCTCAACCGTGCCCCGGTAGTCGAACGCCTGAACCCCCTCCTCGGTGACGCCGATCGCGTAGACATCGTGCCGGTGGTGGCTGAACGGGCGGCCACGCAGACGCGCGCGGAACAGTTCCACCCCATCCACCGGCCCCGTCGCGCTTACCCACTCCTGTGAGCCGCACGAACGTTCAAGACCAGCGCCGCATGCTTCACCCAGGCTGGGGGCCACAGATCAAC
>JASIJN010000544.1 GCA_030050125.1 Streptosporangiaceae bacterium
GATCAAGGACGCCCAGATCCGCGACGGGCTGCACGTGCTCGGCCAGGCACCGGAGGGCGCGCAGCGGGTCGGGCTGGTGCTGGCGATGCTGCAGGCGCGCCAGATCTGGGCCGGGACCGGCGGCGCCCTGCCCGGGCTGCGCGAGGCGCTCGGCCTGGCCGAGGACGGCTCGGCGTCCCGGGCCGCGGTCGACGCCGCCGAGGACCGGGCCAGGTCCCTGGTCGAGGGCATGGAGCTGGCCGGCTGGCACCCCGACGCGGCACCCAAGGTCGCCGCGGACGTGCTCGGCCATCCCAACGAGACAGTGCACCGGCTGCTGCAGTTCGCGGCGACAGAGCTGATCCCTCGCCTACAGGCCACCACCGGCGAGATCGACGCGATCCTGCACGCCCTGGACGGCGGGCACGTGCCCGCCGGGCCGAGCGGATCCCCGCTCCGCGGCCTGATCAACACCCTGCCGACCGGCCGCAACTTCTACGCCGTCGATCCCAAGGCGGTCCCGTCCCGGCTGGCCTGGGACACCGGCCAGCAGCTGGCCGAGACCCTGGTGGCAAGGTACCGGGAGGACACCGGGGGACAGTGGCCGTCGACCGTGGGCCTGTCGGTGTGGGGCACGGCGGCCATGCGCACCGCGGGCGACGACATCGCCGAGGTGCTGGCCCTGCTCGGCGTGCGGCCGGTGTGGGACGACGCCAGCCGCCGGGTCTGCGGCCTGGACGTGATCGACCTCAAGGAGCTCGGCCGCCCCCGCATCGACGTCGTGGTCCGGATCAGCGGGTTCTTCCGGGACGCGTTCCCGCACGTGGTCACGCTGCTCGACGACGCGGTGCGCCTGGTCGCGGGCCTGGACGAGGACCAGTCGGAGAACTTCGTCCGCGCCCACGCCCTGGCCGACGCCGAGCGCCTTGGCGACCTGCGCCGCGCCACCACCCGGATCTTCGGCTCGCCGCCCGGCTCCTACGGGGCGGGCCTGCTGCAGCTGGTCGAGAGCCGGTCCTGGCGCGACGACGCCGACCTGGCCGAGGTCTACGCGGCGTGGGGCGGGCACGCCTACGGCCGCGAACTCGACGGCCGGCCCGCCCGCGAGGACATGGAGGCGGCCTACCGGCGGATCCGGGTCGCGGTCAAGAACACCGACAGCCGCGAGCACGACATCGCCGACTCCGACGACTACTACCAGTACCACGGCGGGATGGTGGCCGCGGTCCGGTCGCTCACCGGCGCCGCGCCGCTGGCCTACGTGGGCGACAGCACCCGGCCCGACCAGGTCAGGACCAGGTCGCTGGCCGAGGAGTCGGCCAGGGTGTTCCGGTCCCGGGTGGTGAACCCGCGCTGGATCGCGGCCATGCGGCGGCACGGCTACAAGGGCGCGTTCGAGCTGGCCGCCACGGTCGACTACCTGTTCGGCTGGGACGCGACCACCGGCGTGGTGCAGGACTGGATGTACGAGCAGCTGGCCGCCTCCTACGTGCTCGACCCGCAGACCAGGCAGTTCCTCGAGACCAGCAACCCGTGGGCGCTGCGCGGGATCACCGAGCGCCTCCTCGAGGCGGCCGACCGCGGCCTGTGGTCCGCCCCCGAGCAGGCCACCCTCGATGCCCTGCGCGACACCTACCTGCAGGTCGAGGGCCGGCTAGAGGAGAGTCACTCATGACCCTTCCGTTCACCGCCGTGGTCGGGCAGGACGACGCGCGGCTGGCGCTGCTGCTGGGCGCGGTCGACCCCGGCATCGGCGGGGTGCTGCTGGCCGGCGAGAAGGGCACGGCCAAGACCACGCTGGTGCGCGGCCTGGCCGCGATCCTGCCCGGCATCGACGTGGTGCCCAAGTGCCGGTTCTCCTGCGACCCGGCCGCGCCCGACCCCGGCTGCCCGGACGGCCCGCACCCGCGCGGCGGTGCTGGACAAGACAGCCAGGCCGAGCACCGCCCGGCCCGCCTGGTCGAGCTGCCGCTCGGCGCGACCGACGACAACGTGACCGGCAGCCTGGATGTCCCCAGGGTGCTGGCCGGGGCCGGCACCGCCGAGGCGTTCGCCCCCGGCCTGCTCGCGCTGGCCAACCGGGGCGTGCTCTACGTCGACGAGATCAACCTGCTGCCCGACCACCTGGTGGACGTGCTGCTCGACGCCGCGGCGACCGGCAGCACCAGCGTCGAGCGGGACGGGATCTCGCTGCGCCACGCGTCCAGCTTCCTGCTGGTCGGCACCATGAACCCGGAGGAGGGCGAGCTGCGGCCGCAGTTGCTCGACCGGTTCGGGCTGTGCGTCCCGGTCACCGCCAGCGACGACCCGGCCGTCCGCGCGGCGGTGGTGCGGGCCCGGCTCCGGCACGATCGTTCCCCGGCGGGGAGCGCCCAGGCTTTCGAGGATTCTGAACGCGCCGTCACGAGCCAGGTGGCCGCCGCCAGGGCCACGCTGCCGGGCGTAAAGGTCCCCGACCGCGAGCTCCTGCGGGTGACCACCGCCTGCGCCGCCCTCGGCGTCGACGGGATGCGGGGCGACCTGGTCACCTGCCGGGCCGCGATCGCCCACGCCGCGTGGCAGCAGCGCGACGACGTGACCGGCGAGGACGTGCGCGTTGCGGCCCGGCTGGCGTTGCCGCACCGGCAGCGTCGCGGCCCGTTCGACGACCCGGGCAACGACGCCGCCAAGCTCGACGAGGCTCTCGGGCCGGATGCACCCGATCACGAGGATGGCCCGGACGACGACGGTGGCGGTGGTGGCGGCGGGCGTCCCGACCCTGGCGAGTACGGCGGCGAGCCGCCTCCTTCGCGCACGCAGGACACCGAGCGCCGCGAGGAGCCGTCGGC
>JASIJN010000545.1 GCA_030050125.1 Streptosporangiaceae bacterium
AGGCCGGGGTCGGTGCCGGCCACGAGCCCCCGGATCGCGTCGTCGGCGCCGTCCCATTCGGCCGGGTCGATGTGAACCCTGAACCCGTCGGTTCCGATCAGCGTCAGCGTCGCGTCGTTCCACCGCAGCAGCGCGGCGACCTGGTCCGATGGCACGGCGACGAACCGGCCGGGCTTGGTCGCGAGCATCACGCCCCGCTCGCCGATGGCCAGCGTCGCCGCGCCGTCCCGTGACCGGTAGCTGACGCCGCCCTCGACCTCCGTGGCCGACCACTGGGGGAGTTGTGGCATCCGGCCCTGGACCGCGGGCAGGAACCGCGGGATCGCCATGATCATGCTGGCGTACAGGCTGGCCGCCGCGTCGCCGATGCTGCGCCCGGTCAGCTCGCCAACCTGGCGCAGCGTCTCGTCCGGGTTGCGGGTCGGCCGCTCGGTCAGGATGTTCTCCGCGTGCCTGCGCATGACCAGCACGGGCCCGGCCGGTGAGCGGTAGGCGTCCTGCAGCCGGCTGGAGTAGCCGGCGATCTCCTCGTCCGTGCCGCCGTCGCCCGCCAGCTTCTCGAACGTGCCGAGCATCACATGGGCGGCCATGGCCGCCTGCTCGGGCAGCGCGTCCGCGGCCACCCACGCGTGCCGGAGGTCGGCGTCGAGGTGCTCGGCCGTGCCGACGACGCCGTACGACAGGCCCCGGTCATGCCGCAGTTCGTTGGTCAGCCTCCGCTGGAGCAGGTCGAGGGCCACCGACGACGCCAGCGACACCGGGCCGGCCAGGGACATCCCCAGGCCGCCGCGGCCGGTCACGGCGAAGCCAGGGAGCCGGGCGGCGCAGGGGCGCAGGGCGAGCAGCCCGGGCGCCTGGCCGGAGGGCAGGGGGATGCGCAGGCCGGCCGGAATCTCGCCGACGACGCACAGCACCGCGTTCGCGTTCACGAACCAGCGGGCACGCCACGCCTCCACCTGCTCCCAGGCGAGCTTCCTCAGCCCGAGCTCCTCGTAGCCGGCCAGCCCGGGACCGCTGGCGCCATAGCGCTCGATCAGGCACGAGCCGAGGGCCCCGGGCCCGCCCCGGCTGGCCGCCTCGGTGCGCAGGACACGCTTCTCCTGCTCCAGACGCGACGAATGATCCGCGGCCAGGCCGGCGCAGACCCTGGCCACGAAGTCGGCCACGTCCGATGCCGAGGCACTGTCCATGTAGAAGGCGGTGAACCGCCCGTTGACTTCGGCGTTGAACGGGTACCCGGGCCTATCCGGGCCGGCCAGCGCCAGGTGCTCCACCAGGTGAGTGATCCCGCCGGCCGGCAGCGTTTCATCGAACCTGCCCACCCGGAACATCAGCATCGCGCCGCTGCGGCCCGCGGGCGAGTCGGCGCGCAGAACGCGCACGCCATCGACCTCGTGCCGGTGTACTTCCGGGATCACCTCGGCTCAGCCGTCCTCGCGCGTCGCGGCCAGCGCCCTGGCCCTGGCCCGCTCATAGGCAGCGCCCGGCCGTCCCTGATAGGCCCAGGGGATCCGGGTGATCAGCGACCCGATCCGGTCCATCTGCTCGAGCTGAGCCGGGTAGTCGTGCATCAGCCCGAAGCACATGGCAAACGCGTTGCGATGGGTGGGGGTGGCTCGGCACGGCCGGTAGCCGGGGAAGCGGATCGACCTGTCCGCCGCCAGCCTCACCTCGGCCTTGACCGCCTCGTCCCGGAAGTACGCGACCTGCCGTTCCCGCCCCTGGGCGTGCTCCGGCGTCCCGGCCTTGAGCGCGTGGGTGAAGCGCAGCCAGACCTCCAGGTGGGCGTAGGGCACGATGACATGAACCGGGTGCCCGTCGGGCGCCTCCCGCAGGGCGGCCCGGGCGAATTCGAGCAGGGCCGCGTTCGAGCCGCCCCACTTGTCGGCCAGGCCCTGGCTCATCGCCCGGTAGGCGCCGAGGTGCCAGCGGTGCCGCCGGTCGACCTCGGCGAAGCGCCCGCGCAGTTCCTGCTGCCCCAGGGACAGGCCGATGGCGACCCAGAGCCCCAGCGCGTGCGGCGTCGGGTCCCCCGGATCAAGCTCCGCGGCGCGGCCGAGGTCCTTGTCGGCCGCGACCAGCCGCTCGTGGAACAGCGGCCACGCATCCTGCTCGACGCTCCGTGCGAGGCCCGACCCGCGGGCCTCCCAGGCCCAGTGCCTGCTGTGCGATCCGCGGAACAGCAGGGGGCCGGCGGACCCCGGCCGGGCCTCGCACCACTCATCCAGCCAGGCAGGCCGGCCAGTGATCACGCTGGCCAGGGTGTCGACGTAGAAGTGCCGGGCGTCGGGTTCGCGCGTGGCCTGAAGGAATTCGTCGAACCGGCGCCACTCGCCGCGGTCGAGTTCGGCGCGCAGGGCGTGCGCGTCCGCGTCGCCGATCAGGGCGTCGACCGGGGGGTCCGGCACGGCCGGGGCCGGCGGGCTGGCGGGCGCGCTCTCGGCGCCTCGCCTCCGGAACAGAGGCATGGCGGTAACCCTAAGGGCGAGGGCCAGCGCCGCGCCCGGCGCTCACTTAGACTGTGCGGACAACGCCATGCCGGGCTATCGCCGAGGTCAGGGATCGCACAGAAGTGAACGCCGTCGGCTGGGACATCCTGATCGTCCTGGTCATCGTGCTCATCGGCGGGTTCTTCGCGGCCGCCGAGATGGCCCTGGTCTCGCTGCGCGACGGTCAGGTCCGCACGCTCTCGAAACGCGGCAAGCGGGGGCAGCGCGCGGCCCGGCTGGCGCAGAACCCCAACCGGTTCCTTTCCGCGGTGCAGATCGGCGTCACGCTGGCCACGCTGCTGTCCGGCGCGTTCGGCGCGGCCACGCTGGCCAGCAAGCTGAAGTCCTGGCTGTTGCACTACATGTCGGACGGCCTGGCCGCGACGCTCTCGATCATCGCGGTCACGCTGGCCATCTCGTTCGTCACCCTGGTGTTCGGCGAGCTCGCGCCGAAGCGGATCGCGCTGCAGCGCTCGGAGCGGGTGTCGGTGTTCGCCGCCCCGATCCTGGACCGGCTCGCGACCGTGGCCACGCCCCTGGTCTGGCTGCTGTCCAGGTCGGTGAACCTCGTGGTGCGGCTGCTGGGCGGCGACCCGAACGTCGGCCGCGGGGTCATGACCGAGCAGGAACTGCGCGACGTGGTGCTCGGCTACCAGGCGCTGACCGCCGACCAGCGGCACATCGTGGGCGAGGTGTTCGACGCCGGGCGGCGGCAGGTCCGCGAGGTGCTCGTGCCCAGGACCGAGGTGGAGTTCCTGCCCGCCACGATGCCGCTCGCCGAGGCCGCGCAGATCGTCCGGGCGGCGCCGCACACCCGGTTTCCCGTATACCAGGAGTCCTACGACGACGTGATCGGCTTCGTGCACGCCAGGGACCTGCTCGGCCCCGACGTCGACCGGGGGGCGCGGCGGGTGGGCGAGGTCTGCCGGCCGGTGAAGTTCCTGCCCACGAGCAAGACCGTGCTGTCCGCGCTGTCGGAGATGCGGCGGGAGAACGCGCACCTGGCCATCGTGCTGGACGAGTACGGCGGCACCGCCGGCATTGTCACGCTCGAGGACCTGGTCGAGGAGCTGATCGGTGAGATCAGGGACGAATACGACGTCGAAGGCGGACATTCCCGGCAGCTGCACGGCGGCGAGCTCGAGGTCGACGGCCTGCTGAACCTGGACGAGTTCGCCGAGCAGACCGGGGTCGAACTGCCGGAGGGCCCGTACGAGACCGTGGCGGGCTACCTGCTGGCCGCGCTCGGCCACCTGCCCGGCGAGGGGGAGTCGGTGGAGGTCTCCGGCCGCAGGCTGGCGGTGACCCAGCTGGACGGCAGGCGCATCGCCCGGGTCCGGGTCGGCCGGGCCGCCGGGGTCGCCGCCGACGGGCGGCAGGAACCAGCGCCTCAGGCCGACTAGACTGACGGCCTGCGCCGCGCCGAGGCCCCGGGGGATGGGCGGCGGCGACAACCCCTGGAAGGCGGTTCCGTGCCCTCACCCGACGGGAGCGATGTCGGCGC
>JASIJN010000546.1 GCA_030050125.1 Streptosporangiaceae bacterium
GACGTGGCCGGGGAGTCCGCAGCCGCGGTCGCGGCCGGGCTGGCCACGAGGGGGGAAGGGGAGGCGGGTGGGAAGATCGGGATGCTCGAGAACATCCGCTTCGAGCCGGCCGAGACCAGCAAGGACGATGCCGAGCGCGCCGCGCTCGCCGAGCGTCTCGCGGCGCTCGCCGGACCCGATGGGCTGTACGTGGCCGACGGGTTCGGCGCGCTGCACCGCAAGCACGCCAGCGTCTACGACCTGCCCGCGCTGCTGCCGCACGCCGCGGGAGACCTGGTGCTGGCCGAGGTCGCGGTGCTGCGCCAGCTGACCGAGAACCCGCGGCGGCCCTACGTGGTGGTACTCGGCGGGGCGAAGCCGTCCGACAAGCTGGCCGTGATCGCCAACCTGCTCGGCAGCGCGGACCGGCTGATCATCGGCGGCGGGATGTCGTACACGTTCCTGAAGGCGGAGGGCTACGAGGTGGGCACGTCGCTGCTGGAGGAGGACATGATCCCGCGGGTGTCCGAGCTGCTCGCGGAGGCGGCCCGGCGCGGCGTCGAGGTGGTGCTTCCGGTCGACCTGGTCGGGGCCACGTACTACGGCGCCGACGCCGAGCACGAGGTGTTCCCGGTCGGCGAGTTCCCGGCCGACCGCGAGGGCCTGGACATGGGCCCGGCCACCCGGGAGCTGTTCGCGGCCAAGCTGGCCGACGCGAGGACCGCGTTCTGGAACGGCCCGGTCGGGGTGTTCGAGTTCCCGGCGTTCGCGGCCGGCACCCGGGCGGTGGCCGAGGCGATCAGCAAGGTGGACGGGCTGACCGTGGTCGGCGGCGGAGACTCGGCGGCGGCGGTCCGGATCCTCGGCTTCCCCGAGGGCTCGTTCGGCCACATCTCGACCGGCGGCGGGGCCAGCCTCGAGTACCTCGAGGGCAGGGAACTGCCCGGCCTGGCCGCGCTGGAAGCCGGATGAGCCCGGCGGCGGGCAGGAAGCCGCTGGTCGCCGGCAACTGGAAGATGCACAACACCCACTTCGAGGCCATCGCGCTGACCCAGAAGCTGGCGTTCGAGCTCAAGGACAAGGACTTCAACGCCGCGGACGTGGCCGTGCTGCCGCCGTTCACCGCGCTGCGCAGCGTGCAGACCCTGATCGACGGCGACAAGCTCCGGCTGGCCTTCGGCGCCCAGGACATCTCCCCGCACGACGACGGCGCCTACACCGGCGACGTGTCCGGCCGGATGCTGGCCAAGCTGGGCTGCCGGTACGTGCTGGCCGGCCACTCCGAGCGGCGGCGCTACCACGGCGAGGACGACGCGCTGATCAACGCCAAGGTGAAGGCCGCGCTGCGGTCCGGGATGACGCCCGTCCTCTGCGTGGGCGAGATGCTCGAGGTTCGCCAGGCGGGCGAGGCGATCGGCCACACGCTGGCCCAGCTCGACGGCGGCCTGGCCGGCCTGTCCGGCGAGCAGGTGGCCGGCCTGGTCGTGGCCTACGAGCCGGTGTGGGCCATAGGCACCGGCGAGGTGGCCACGCCCGAGGACGCACAGGAGGTCTGCGGCGCCATCCGGCGGCGCGTTTCCGCCGTTCACGGCGACGAGGTGGCGGCCAGTGCGCGTATCCTGTATGGCGGGTCGGTGAAGTCAGACAACATGGCTGCGATCATGGCGCAGCCGGACATCGACGGCGGGCTGGTCGGCGGCGCCAGCCTCGATGCCCGGGAATTCGTCAGGATCTGCCGGTATCGTGAACTGAGCGCCTGAGCGAAACGCCCGGAGGGGACCAGAACCAGCAGTGACCATCGCAATCGCTATCGTCCTCATCATCACGAGCCTGCTCATGGTGGTGCTCGTGCTGCTGCACAAGGGCAAGGGGGGCGGCCTGTCGGACCTGTTCGGCGGGGGAGTCTCGTCGACCCTGGGGTCATCCTCGGTTGTGGAGCGGAACCTGGACCGGATCACGATCTTTACCGGGATCCTCTGGTTCCTCTGCATCGTCGCGCTCGGCCTGCTGTACAACCGCTGACGGCGGTGGCGGTCAGGCCGGCAATCTCTTCATGCATGCCAGTATTCAGCAAGGGGTGACCAGTGAGCAGTGGCAACGCGATCCGCGGCAGCCGTGTCGGCGCAGGTCCCATGGGCGAGGCCGAGCGGGGCGAGGCCGCGCCCCGGGTACGGGTCTCGTTCTGGTGCTGCAACCAGCACGAGACCGTGCCCAGTTTCGCTAGCGACGCCGCCATCCCCGAGACGTGGGACTGCCCGCGCTGCGGCTTCCCGGCCGGGCAGGACCGGGACAACCCGCCGGCCCCGCCGCACGCCGAGCCGTACAAGACCCACCTGGCGTACGTGAAGGAGCGCCGCAACGACACCGACGGCGCGGCGATCCTGGCCGAGGCCCTGGACCGGCTGCGCCGCGGCGCCTGACTCCCTGAGCTATCCCGCCAGGGGCTCGGCCGGCACTCAGTGCGCGAACCCGCCGCGCTGCCGCTCGGGCCCCGGCATCAGCGGCGCGGGCGGGTGCGGATGCGAGTCGAGCACCCCCACCTGGACCCGGAGGTCCTCGAGCAGGCTGTCGGCCAGGTCCATGCTGAGCCCGTTCCGCACCACGATCCGCAGCACCGCGGTGTCCTGCATGTTCTCGGGGAAGGTGTACGCCGGAACCAGCCAGCCGCGCTGCCGCAGCCGCTCGGACAGGTCGAACACCGTGTATCCGGAGGCGTCCGGGTCGCGCAGCTTGAACGCGAACACCGGAAGCTCGCTGCCGTCGGTGAGCAGCTCGAACGGGCCTATCGCCGCGATCTGGCCGGACAGGTGCATGGCCACGTCCTGGCAGACCTGCTGAACGCTCCGGTACCCATCGAAGCCGAGCCGCAGGAAGTTGTAGTACTGGGCGGCGACCTGCGCGCCGGGCCGCGAGAAGTTGAGCGCGAACGTCGGCATGTCCCCGCCGAGGTAGTTGACCCGGAACACGAGGTCCTCGGGCAGCGCGGCGGCGTCCCGCCAGACCACCCAGCCGACGCCCGGGTAGACCAGGCCGTACTTGTGACCCGAGGTGTTGATCGAGGCGACCCTGGGCACCCGGAAGTCCCACACCAGATCCGGCTGCAGGAACGGCGCGACGAACCCGCCGGACGCGCCGTCGACGTGGAGCGGGATATCCAGGCCGCGCTCGGCCTGGAGCCTGTCCAGCTCCTGGCTGATCTCCAGGACCGGCTCGTAGCTGCCGTCCATGGTCGAGCCGAGCACCGCCACCACGCCGATCGTGTTCTCGTCGCACCGGGACGCCGCCTCGGGCCCGGTCAGGTGCAGCCGGCCGGGCTCCATCGGCACCAACCTGGGCTCGACCTGCCAGTAGCGGCAGAACTTCTCCCAGCAGACCTGGACGTTGGCCCCCATCACCAGGTTGGGCGCCGCCCCGGCCGCCTGCCGCCGCGCCCTCCAGCGCCAGAGCAGCGCCATGCCGCCCAGCATGCAGGCCTCGCTGGACCCGGTGGTGGAGCAGCCGATGCCGGTCAGAGACTCCCGCCCGGCGGTCCCGGCCCGGGCCGTCGGGGCATGCCAGAGGTTGGCCAGGATGTTCACGCAGCGGCGCTCGAGCTCGGCCGTCTGCGGGTACTCGTCCTTGTCGATCATGTTCTTGTCGAAGCACTCGGCCATCAGCTGCTGGGCCTCCGGCTCCATCCACGTGGTCACGAACGTGGCCAGGTTGAGCCGCGCGTTGCCGTCCAGGATCAGTTCGTCCCTGACCGCCTGCAGCGCCGTTCCGGGCAGCAGGCCCTGCTGCGGGATCCGGTTGCGGGGCACGCTCAGCCGTAGCTCGCGCACGTAGACCGGGTTGATGTCGAGTTCGGCGTCCGCGTCCGCCTCGTCGACCTTGCTGTGCAGTGCCATTCGTCGCTCCCGTCTGGTTAGGGGGGCCGGTGGCCTGGCCAGGCGCCGCGGTCAGCCCGCGGCGCGCGAGTACCGGCAGAACAGGAAGCCATCGTCTTCGAGCGCGTGGGCCAGGCCGAGGCCGGTCGGCGTGCCGGCGCCACCCGGCGCCACCAGGATCCTCCCGGCGCTGCCTCCCTCGAGCACCGGGCTGACCGTCAGGCAGAGCTCGTCCAGCAACCCGGCCGCGACGAACTGGCCCAGCAGCGTCGGGCCGCCCTCGACCAGGATGCGCCGCAGGCCGCGGTCGGCCAGCACGGCCAGGACGTCGCCCGGCGAGACCGTCTCGCCACCGGTCACGGCCAGGTCGGCGTGCCTGGCCACGGCGGCCCGGCGAGCCG
>JASIJN010000547.1 GCA_030050125.1 Streptosporangiaceae bacterium
AAAGAAGTCCAGCGAGTACAGCCCGATCTTCGACGCCTCCTGCAGGATCGGCCACGGGGTCTCCTCCCGCTCGTCCCACTCGGCGCCGGCGGGCCTGATCACGGTCTCGGCGAACTCGTGCACCCAGTCGCGCATCTCGCGCAGGTCGGGGCTCAGATCCAGGGAAAAGCCGGTGCCGGCGTCCTGCTCGCTGCTCATGGTGCTCCTCGGGAATCTAAGTTACTCAAGAGTAACAGACACCGGCGCCTGCCGCACCAGCGGGGTGCGGCGCGGCTTATGCTGACCCGACGAGATCAGCCCGGGATCGAGGGAGCGGCAGCGACATGGACTATGGCAGCTACGATTGCCTGCTCTTCGAGCGGCGCGAGCACGGCGTGCTCCTGGTCACGATGAACCGGCCGGAGAAGTACAACGCCGCCCACGAGGCCATGCACGGCCAGCTGGCCCGGGTGTGGACCGACATCGCGCGCGACGAGGAGACCCGGGCCGTCGTGATCACCGGCGCGGGCAAGGCGTTCTCGGCCGGAGGGGACCTGGCCATGGTGCAGCGCCAGATCGGCGACTACGGCCGGGTGACCAGCATGCTCAGCGAGATGAGCGACCTGGTCTACAACATGGTCAACTGCCCGCAGCCGATCGTGTCGGCGATCAACGGCGTCGCCGTCGGGGCCGGCCTGGTCGTGGCCCTGCTCGCGGACATCAGCGTCTGCGCGCAGGACGCCCGCCTCGGCGACGGCCATGTCCGGCTCGGCGTCGCGGCCGGCGACCACGCGGCGATCATCTGGCCGCTGCTGTGCGGGATGGCCAGGGCCCGCTACTACCTGCTCACCGGGGAGATGGTCACCGGCACCGAGGCCGAGCGGATCGGCCTGGTCAGCAAGGCGGTGCCGCGCGAGCAGGTGCTGGAGGAGTCGCTGCGGGTGGCCAGCGGCCTGGCCGCCGGGCCCCAGCTCGCGATCCGGCTGACCAAGCGGGCGCTGAACGGCTGGCTCAAGACCGCGGGCCCGATCTTCGACCAGTCCGCGGCCTACGAGATGCTGACGTTCATGGGCGAGGACGTCAAGGAGGGCACGGCGGCGCTGATCGAGAAGCGGCCGCCGGTCTTTCCCTGACAGACCCGGCTCACTCCGCTTCGTAGCGTTCAAGAAACGAAAAAACGTCGGCCTCGTCGACACCGGGAAAGCTCCCGGTGGGCAGGGCGGACAGGATGTGCGAGTGGGCCCGGGCCGACGGCCACGCCTGCCCCTCCCAGCGCGCCGCGAGCGCGGCCGGCGGCCGCTGGCAGCATTCGCCGTCCGGGCAGGCCGAGGTCAGCCGGCGGAGCGTCTCCCGGCCGCGGAACCAGCGTGAGTGCTCATACGGCACGCCGAGGGTGATCGCGAACCCGACCTCCCGGCTCTGGTCGACGAACGCGGCACACCAGTAGGTCCCGGACGGCGTGTCCGAGTACTGGTAGTACGGGCTGAACCGGTCCTCGGCGGTGAACACCTGCCGGCCCGACCACCGCCGGCACATCCGCTGGCCCTCGATCGCCCCGGTCGCGTCGGCCGGGAACACGACCCCGTCGTTCTCATAGGCCTTGTAGATGATGCCGTCCGCGTCGTTCTTCACGAAGTGGCACGGCAGCCCGAGGTGATGCGTGGCCAGGTTGGTGAACCGGTGCGCGGCCATCTCGTACGACACCGAGAACACGTCCCGCAGGTCCTCCACGGACAGGCTCCGGGCCTGCGCCGCCTCCCGCAGGAACGCCGTGGCCTGCTCCTGCGGGACCAGGACGGCGGCGGCGAAGTAGTTCGCCTCGACCCGCTGCCGCAGGAAGTCGGCGAAGTCGCGCGGGGCGCTGTGCCCGAGCACGAAGTGACCCAGGGTCTGCAGCAGGATCGTCCGCGGCGTGTGCATGCCCATGGACTCCTGCTTGAGGTAGATCCTGCGGTTGCGCAGGTCGGTCACGGACCGCACGGAGCGGGGCAGGTCCCGGACGTACCGGACCGAGAAGCCGTAGTGGCTCACCACGGACTGCAGCATCCCCTGGGACAGGGCCCCGCCGGCGTAGCCCACCGTGGCCAGCGCCGACGCGGCCTCGTCCTCGATGGCCGGGAAGTAGTTGCCGCGCTCGCGCATCATCGCCCGCAGGTCCGCGTTCGCCGCCCGGGCCTCCTCGGGCGTGGCCGTCGGCTTGGCCCGCTGCCTGCGCAGCTCGGCGTGCAGCGCGACCAGGTGCTCGATCACGTCGCTCGGCACCCGGGCCCCGACCCGCAGGTGCGGCAGGCCGAGCCCGGCGTACGCCGGGTCGCGCTGCGCCTCCTCCAGCGCGATCTCCAGCTGCGCCCGCCGGCTCGGCGGCTGCCGCCGCAGCAGCTCGGCCGTGGGCACGGACAGCGCGGCCGCCAGCGCCTCGATCAGGGACAGCTTCGGCTCGCGCCGGCCGTTCTCGATCATGGACAGCATCGAGGGGGCGCGGCCGACGCGCTGGCCTAGCTCGGCCAGCGTCAGCCCCCTGGCCCGGCGGGCATGCCGGAGCCGCTGTCCGAACACACCGAGATCCAGGCCTCTTTCAGCGAAGGAAGTCCGATCTTCTTCTGTGAAGACTGTCATATCTTCATGCTAGGGGAATTTTCTCTGAAGTTCAGGTCCTTCGACCCTAGTCTGCGGGCCCATCCTCGCGCACGCTGGCTGGTACCGACCCGGGCCGCTGCATCATCCGGGGCGTCCGATCTGGAGGTATCAGTGAACGATCAGGCAGCGATACTGCGGCAACAGTGGGCGACCGATCCGCGATGGGCGGGCGTGGAGCGCACCTACTCGGCGGACGACGTGGTGCGGCTGCGCGGGTCCGTTCAGGAGGAGCACACCCTGGCCCGGCTGGGCGCCGAGCGCCTGTGGGAGATGCTGCACCAGGACGGCTACGTCGCCACCCTGGGCGCGCTGACCGGCAACCAGGCCGTGCAGCAGGTCAAGGCCGGGCTGCGGGCCATCTACCTGTCCGGCTGGCAGGTGGCGGCCGACGCCAACCTGGCCGGCCAGACCTACCCGGACCAGAGCCTGTACCCGGTCAACTCGGTGCCGCAGGTCGTGCGCCGGATCAACAACGCGCTGCTGCGGGCCGACCAGATCTCCTGGGCCGAGGCGGGCGGCAGCGGGCCCACGCCGTACTGGCTGGCCCCGATCGTGGCCGACGCCGAGGCCGGATTCGGCGGCGTACTGAACGCGTTCGAGCTCATGAAGGCCATGATCGCCGCGGGGGCCGCCGGGGTGCACTGGGAAGACCAGCTGGCTTCGGAGAAGAAGTGCGGCCACCTGGGCGGCAAGGTCCTGATCCCCACCTCGCAGCACATCCGCACGCTGAACGCGGCCCGGCTCGCGGCCGACGTCTGCGGCACCCGGACGCTGGTCGTGGCCCGCACCGACGCCCAGTCCGCCACGCTGATCACCACCGACGTGGACGAGCGGGACCGGCCCTTCGTCACCGGGGAGCGGACCGCGGAGGGCTTCTACCGGGTTCGCGGGGGGATGGAGGCCTGCGTCGCGCGCGGCCTCGCCTACGCGCCGTACGCGGACCTTCTCTGGATGGAAACCTCCACCCCGGACCTCGAGGTGGCCAGGCAGTTCGCCGAGGCGATCCGGAACGTCTACCCGGACCAGATGCTCGCCTACAACTGCTCGCCGTCGTTCAACTGGCGGGCCCACCTCGACGAGGGCACGATCGAGAAGTTCCAGCACGAGCTCGGTGAGATGGGCTACAAGTTCCAGTTCATCACGCTGGCGGGCTTCCACGCGCTGAACCACTCGATGTTCAGCCTGGCCCGCGGCTACGCGGAGGAGGGCATGCCCGCCTACGTCCGGGTGCAGGACGCCGAGTTCGCCAGCGAGCCCGACGGGTACACCGCGACCAGGCACCAGCGCGAGGTCGGCACCGGCTACTTCGACCTGGTGAACTCCGCGATCACCCCGCAGTCCGCGACAACCGCGCTGGCCGGCTCCACCGAGAGCGAGCAGTTCGCCGTCGCCCGCTAACCCGCCGGGACGGCTACAGTCAGTGCACCCGCCGTCAGGCCAATGACCGGCTAGGATTGCCAGAGCCTCAGATCGGTAGGTGGTTGGCGGCTGGTGATCACATGATGACGATCAGCAGGGGGGCATACGGCGGTCCGTCGGGCTCCCGGCCGACGGAAGGGCCAGCGGGAGGGCCGACGGTTTCCGGCCGGATCCCTCCGCTGGCCGAATCCTGCAGCCCGCGCCCGGAGACCGGCGGCAGCCTGCGCAGCCTGCCGGCGGGCCAGGCTGCGCTGCTGGTTGCCCCCGAGGACGACGTGGCCGGCGGCCGGAGCCGGCTGGCCGGTACCGGCAAGACGCACCTGGCTGCCGCCATGACCCGGGAGCACCTGGACGAGCAGGCAGCCGACCTGGTTGTCTGGATCAGCGCCACCGGCCGGGACGCGGTCGTCGGCGGTTATGCGCAGGCCCTGCACGCCGCGGGCGTTCCCGCTCCGGGCGAGGGGCCCGAACGTGCCGCCGCCGCGTTCGTCGACTGGCTCGCGAGCACCGACCGGCCCTGGCTGGTGGTGCTCGACGACCTCAACGATCCGGCGGCGATCGAGGGCCTCTGGCCGCGCGGGCCCGCGGGGCGGGTGCTGGTCACGACCGATCTGCGGGACATCGGGCAGCCTCCCGACTCGCGCATGCTGGCGGTGGGGGCGTTCAGCCAGCGCGAGGCGCTGTGGTACCTGTCGGAGCGGCTGCGCGCGGACCACGACCAGCGGATGGGCGCGCCCGACGTCGTCGCCGAGCTTGACCTGCTGCCGGTCGCGCTGGGACAGGCCGCGGCGGTGCTGGCCGAGACCGGCATGGACTGCCACCGGTTCCGCGCGCTGGTGGCCGGGCGCCGCTCGCAGCTTTCGTCGAACTCGGCCGGCCGGCATGCCGCGACGGTGGCCGCCACCTGGTCGCTGTCCATAGAACTGGCCGACAGCCTCCCGCCGGCCGGGCTGGCCGGGCGGGCCCTGGCGCTGATCTCGATGCTCGGGGCGCACGGCATCCCCGGGATGGTGCTCACGAGCCAGGCCGCGTGCGCTTATATCACGGGGTCCGGCGGGTCGTCGCCGGCCGGCGACGACCGCCCGGCCAGGACCGCGGTCTACAACCTGGCCCGGGCCGGCCTGGTGACCATCGACGCCGGCGACGCCGCCCGCACGGTGCTGGCGCACTCGCTGGTCCAGGCCATCGCACAGCAGAACCTCCCGTCCGCGGAGCGCGACCGGGCGGCCAGGGCGGCCGCGGACGCGCTGGCGCAGGCCTGGTCGAGCCGTGGCCTGCCCGAGGCTGTCGGGCAGGCGCTTCGTGACTGCGCCGCGCAGGTCCGCCAGACGGGCGGCGCCGTGCTGTGGACGCCGCAGTGTCACCCCATGCTGGTGCGAGCTGGGCAGAGCCTGGAGGCCGGCGGGCTGTCGGGCCAGGCCGCCGCCTACTGGGAGGCGATGCTCCGCACCAGCCAGCGGCAATTCGGGCCCGAGCATGCCGACAGCGTCCGGTTCCGGGACTTCCTCGGCGCCGCCTTCGAGGCATCGGGGCGCATGGACGAGGCCATCGCCACCTACCGGGACGTGGTCAGCGACCAGGAGAACGCGGTAGGCACTCGTCATCCGGCCGCGCTGGCCGACCGCGCGAACCTGGCCCGTGCCTACCGTGCGGCCGGCCGCTCCGGCGACGCCATCGACCTGGCCGTGCAGACGCTCACCGAGTGCGAGCGGGCGCTCGGCGCCGACCATCCGGACACCCTGGCCGCCCGGGGCAGCCTGGCGGCCGGCTACCTGGCGGCGGGGCGGTTCAAGGAGGCCGTCGCCGAGCGCCAGCGCGCCCTGGCCGCCTGGGAACGGGTCCGTGGTCCCGAGCACCGTGACACCATTGCCGCCCGGGCCGGCCTGGCCGCGGCCTACCGTGCCGCCGGCAAGCTGAAGGACGCGATCAAGCACTACGAGCGCGCCCTCGCCGACGCCGAGCGGGTGCAGGGCACGGGCCAGCCCGACACGATCGCGACCCGCCGCGAGCTCGCCCTGGCCTACATGATGGCCGGGCGGTTCGCCTATTCGGTCGAGCAGTACGAGCGCGCCCTCGCCGACAGTGAGCGGACCCTCGGGCCCGACCACGTGGTCACCAGGGAAATCCAGGAAGACCTCGACGTCGCCGCCACCTACGCGATGGCCAAGCTCGGCATCGATCTCCGCACGCCCAGGCAATGACGGGCTAGCCCATGAGGCCGATCTCGCTCGGCTCGTCGGCGTAGTCGTCGTCCTCGTCGTACCGGCGGCGCCACCGTGACGGGACGAAAAGGGGGACGATCATCGCGGCC
>JASIJN010000548.1 GCA_030050125.1 Streptosporangiaceae bacterium
CCTGCAGCAGCAGCCGGGACCGGGTCAGGCCGCCGTCCGCCCGCAGCGCGGTGAGCGGGCCGCCGATGTCCTCGGCCACCGACCGGGCCAGCATCGCGACCGAGGCGGCCAGCCCGTCGATCACCGCCCGGACCAGGTGTTCCCGGGTGGTGCCCAGGCTGAGCCCGAGGAAAGCCCCGCGGGCCGCCGGCCGCCACTGCGGCGCGCCGAGGCCGGCCAGCGAGGGCAGGAAGGTCACCCCCCCGCTGTCCGGGACGGCACCGCCCGTCGCGTCCAGCGCGGCCGGCTCGGACAGCAGCCCCACCTCGCCGAGCCAGCGGATCGCGGCCCCGGCCGTGTAGACCTGCCCGTCCAGGCAGTAGCTGGGCGCCCCGGCCAGGCGCCAGGCGACCGACGCGGACAGGCCGCCGACCGAGCGCACCGCCCTGCCCCCCGCGGTCGCGAGCAGGAACGCGCCGGTCCCGTAGGTGCACTTGGCCTGGCCCGCGGCGAAGCAGCGCTCGGCGAGCAGGGCCGCCTGCTGGTCGACCGCTATCCCGGCCACCGGGACCGATTTTCCGAACGCTGACGTCTCGCCGACGAGCCCGGCGCAGTCGGCAACCTCCGGCAGCTCGGCCGGGTCGAGGCCGAACGTCGCGCAAGCCTCCGCCGACCAGTCGGTCCGGTCCAGGTCGAGCAGCAGGGTCCGGGACGCGGTGGCGGCGTCACTGACGTACTCGGCGCCGAGGCGGGCCAGCAGCCAGGCGTCGGTGGTGGTGACCACGCCGTCGGTGGTGAGGTTCTCCCGCAGCCAGGTCATCTTCGGCGCCGCGAAGTAGGGGTCGAGCCGCAGGCCGGTGATCTCGGCCAGCCGGCCCGCCGACCCGGCCAGCCTCCGGCAGATCCCGGCCGAGCGCCGGTCCTGCCAGACGATCGCGGGGGTCAGCGGGCGGCCGGTTTGCCGGTCCCAGGCCAGCACGGTCTCGCCCTGGTTGGCCAGCGCGACGGCGTCGGCGGGGGCGCCGGCCTCGGCCAGGGCCTGCCGCCCCGCCGCGATCACCGACGCGTAGAGCTCCTCCGGGTCGGCCTCCACGCCATCCGGGCCGGTGGCCCGCACCGCCACCGGCACCTCGCCGCGTCCGAGGACCTGCTGTCCCGGGCCGACGAGGATGGCCTTGGTCGCGGACGTGCCCTGATCGATCGCTAGGACGCGCACCGGCTCACGGCAGCTCCGCGCCGTGCGCGCCTTGCTCGGTCCGCATCGCCTCCGGCTCCGTGATCCACTGGACGATGTAGAACACCAGGCCCACGCCCAGGGCGCCGAGCACGTAGTACTGCGCGTCACGGAACTCCGCCGGGCCGATCAGGACGATCAGCTCGTAGGCAAGCCAGATCAGCGCACCGGCGATGACCGGGATCTCCCAGCGACCGAGCGAGAAGTGCCCCTCGGCCCCGTGCCGGCGGCGGCCGACGAACACGTACAGGAGCACCGTCGAGGTGTACAGCAGGGCCGGCATGATCGTGGAGGCGGTGAACAGGGTTTCCAGGGCCGAGGTGTGCGTGCGCAGCACCAGCGTGATCAGCGCCCCCAGCACCGCGGCGAGGACCGTGGCCCAGGTCGGGCCGCCGGTCGCCCGGGGCACCTGGCACATGACCTGGTGCCCCGGCAGCCGCCGGTCCCTGGCCATGGCCCAGATCAGGCGGCTGTTCGTCACCATGATCACCATCCCGCAGGCGAATATGGAGACGCAGACGAAGATCAGGAAGATCTTTTGCACCACGCCGCCGAGCACGTCGTTGACGATGAACGCGACCGGCGCGCTGCTGGCGCTGGCGGCCTTGACCGAGCTGGTGGCGTAGCTCAGCGCGATCAGGAACACCATGCCGACCGCCCCGGACACCAGCACGGCGCGGATCATCGCCCGGGGGATGATCCGGTGCGGCTGCTGGGTCTCCTCGGCCAGGTTGCTGGCTCCCTCGAATCCGACGATCGTGTACGCGCCCAGCAGCGTGGCCAGCATGAACGGGCCCAGCCAGTGGAAGTAGCCGGCCGACGGCACGACCCCGGTCGAGCCCAGGTTCGACCAGTGGCCGAGGCCGCGTACCGCGGCGACGATGATCAGCAGCACGGTCAGCCCCGCGATGCCTATCACCTCGGTCGCCACCGCTGCGTTGTTGACCCGGGTGGTGATCCTGGTCGACCAGATGATCAGCGCGGCCTGGACCGCCAGTACCACGATGGTCTCCAGCGCCGCGCTGGTCGGCGTGTACGCCTCTCCGATCAGCGGCTGGAACGCGACCTGGACGAACCCGTAGTCCACCGACACCGTGACGATGGTCAGGAACGCGAACGGCATCCAGCCCAGCCACCAGCCGACAAAGGCGTTGGAGAGCCGGGATGCCCACTGGTAGGAGTAGCCGGACAGCGGTACCCGGGCGACCAGCGCCCCGTAGACCAGCGCGACCAGCGACTGGCCCGCGGCGACGATCAGCCAGGTCCAGATCGCCCGCGGCCCGCCCGTGGTGAGGGCGAAGCCGTAGGTGGTGAAGATGCCCGTGGTGATCGAGATGAACGAGAACGCCACCGCGAACGATTCGAAGTGGCGGAGCGAGCGGACGAACTGCTGCTTGTACCCGAACCTGGGCAGCAGGGCGTCGTCGTCGTGCTGGGTGACGGTGGCCACGACGGCATCTCCTCTTCAGGCGGCTCGCCCGGTGGCGAGTGGTTCTGTCATCCGGCGGCGGGCAGCTGCCGGGGCTCGGCCTCGGCCCGGATCACCGTGACGCCCGCGGCGTCCAGTGCGGCGCAGACGTCGGCGTTCTCGGTATCGTCGGTGAGGACGGCGGTCACCTGGTCCAGCTGGCACACCCGGCGCACCGCGATCACGCCGAGTTTGCTCGAGTCGGCGAGGACGTAGTTCTTCGCCGTGTGCGCCACGATCGTGCGCCGGACGACGACCTCGGCCGGGTGGTAGTCGGTGAGCCCGGCCTCGGGGTGCACGCCCCCGGAGCCGAGGAACGCACGGTCGGCGTAGAACTCGGCGAAGAACGCCTCCGCGTGCGCGCCCGAGCAGGCGCCGTCGCCCGGCCGGACCTGCCCGCCGGACAGCAGCAGCTCGATGCCCTCCCGGCCGGACAGCTCGAGGGCTGCCGGAACCGAGTTGGTCAGCACCCGGCCCCGGAAGCCGCCCGGCAGTGCCCGCGCCACCTCGAGCGCGGTCGTGCCGATGTCGATGATGATCGTCTCCTCCGGCT
>JASIJN010000068.1 GCA_030050125.1 Streptosporangiaceae bacterium
GGGCCACGCCGACCTGGCCGCGCACCTGGCCCAGTCGCTGATCCTGGACGAGTTCGACCTCACGCTGATGTACAAGCTCGACGTCGACCACGGGCTGACCGTCCCGCTGTCGCTGGTCTACGGCCAGCCCGAGGCGTGGCCGGTGCGGGTGATCCCGCTGGCGGTGAACGTGGTGCAGTACCCGCCGCCGACCGGGCACCGCTGCTACATGCTCGGCCAGGCGATCCGCCGCGCCGTGCAGAGCTACGGTGACGACCTCACCGTCCACGTCTGGGGCACCGGCGGCATGAGCCACCAGCTGCAGGGGCCGCGCGCGGGCTTCATCAACTCCGCGTTCGACAACGCGTTCTTCGACCGGCTGATCGACGACCCGGACAACCTGGCCCTGCTCCCGCACATCGAGTACGTGCGCGAGGCGGGCTCCGAGGGGATCGAGCTGGTCATGCAGCTGATCATGCGGGGCGCGATGGGCCCGGCGGTCGAGGAACTCTACCGCTTCTACCACGTTCCCGGATCCAACACCGCGGTAGGGCACCTGGTGGTGCGGCCCTCGGACATCACCGCTGAGGAGAACTGAGCCATGCGGATCGCACTCGCCGGCGCCGGCGCCTTCGGCATCAAGCACCTCGACGGCCTCGCGCTGATCGACGGGGTCACGGTCACGTCGGTGGTCAGCCGGCGGCTCGAGCAGGCCGAGGAGGTGGCCAGGAAGTACGGGGTCGATCACGCCACGACCAGCCTGGACGAGGTGCTGGCCCGCGACGACGTGGATGCCGTGATCTTGTGCACCCCGACGCAGCTGCACGCGCGGCAGGCCGTCGCGGCCATGCGCGCGGGCAAGCACGTCCAGGTCGAGATCCCGCTCGCCGACAGCTGGGCGGACGCGGAGCAGGTCGACCGGGTGCAGCGGGAGACCGGCCGGGTCTGCATGGCCGGGCACACCCGCCGGTTCAACCCCTCGCACCAGTGGATCCACCGCCGGATCGGGTCGGGGGAGCTGTCCATCCAGCAGATGGACGTGCAGACCTACTTCTTCCGCCGCACGAACATGAACGCGGCCGGCCAGCCGCGCAGCTGGACCGACCACCTGCTCTGGCACCACGCGGCGCACACCGTGGACCTGTTCCAGTACCAGACCGGCGAGGACGTCCAGATCGCGCACGCGGTGCAGGGGCCGATCCACCCGGACCTGCGCATCGCCATGGACATGTCGATCCAGCTCCGCACGCCCGCGGGCCGTATCTGCACCCTGTCGCTGAGCTTCAACAACGACGGCCCTCTCGGCACGTTCTTCCGCTACATCTGCGACAACGGCACTTATATCGCCCGGTACGACGACCTGGTCACCGGGCGCGAGGAGCCGGTCGACGTGTCGAGGGTGGACGTCTCCGCCAACGGGATCGAGCTGCAGGACCGGGAGTTCGTCGCGGCGATCCGGGAGGGCCGCCAGCCGAACTCCAGCGTGGCCGACGTCCTGCCCTGTTACCGGGTGCTGCGCAAGCTGGAACTCGAGCTCGCCGCGCAGGGCTAGCGCCGCCGCGGCGCTAGAGCGTGTCTTGTAGATCTTCGGTGCGGGGGTGGGTCTGGCTGCCGGACTTGATCGGCGGCGGGGTGGGGATGCCCAGTGTGCTGTTGCCTCGGGTGGTTGCTGCTGACGTGGGTGGTGATGGGGAGCGTGTGTGCGCTGGTGCTTTCAGGTGGCCGGCCGGCCGTGGGGCGGTAGTTTGAGCCTCGTGCGAGCGGCGGTGCTGCATTCTCATGGTCAGCCGCTGGTGTTCGAGGATCGGCTGGATCTTCAGCCTGCCGGGACCCAGCGGGTTGTGCGGGTCCTTGCGGCGGGGGTGTGTCATTCAGACCTGCACATGATCGACGGTGTCATCGGCGGCCCGCTGCCGCGGGTCCTTGGCCACGAGGTCGCTGGCCATCTGGAGGGAGCCGGGAACGTTCTGGTTTATCCGTGCTGGTCGGATGGCACGTGTGCGTATTGTCGGCGCGGGTTGGAGCAATTGTGCCCTGCGGCAGCGGAGCCGGGCTGGGCGGTTGACGGCGGTTTCGCCGAGCAGGTGCTGGTTCCGCATCCCCGGTTTCTGCTGCCACTGGGGGAGCTTGATCCTGTCTGGGCCGCCCCGCTGGCCGACGCTGGCGTCACTCCCTACCGCGCTGTCCGCCGGGCGTTGCCGTGGCTAACGACAGGAGCGACCGCGCTGGTGATCGGCGCTGGTGGGCTGGGCCAGTTTGCGATCCAGTACCTGCGGCTGCTGTCTGCGGCCAGGGTTGTCGCGGTCGATCCTAGTGAGCCCAAGCGGCGGCGTGCGCGGTCGCTGGGGGCGCACGATGCGGCAGCTCCCGGTGACGACCTGCCCGCCGCTTCGGCCGTCTTCGACCTGGTGGGCACCGATGCGACGCTGCGCCAGGCAGTTGAGCACGTCCTGCCCGCCGGGATGGTGATGGTGGTGGGTGAGGCCGGCGGGCGCGTCCCGTTCGGCTTCAGCCTGCTCCCTTACGAGGCGCACCTGACGTCCTCGGTGTGGGGCTCGTATCAGGATCTGCGGGCAGTTCTGGGGATGGCGCAGCGAGGCGAGCTGACCTGGGATGTCGAGCCGATGCCGCTGGCCCGGGCGAACGAGGCCCTGTCGCGGCTGCGCAACGGCGAGGCTGCCGGCAGGATCGTGCTGATCCCATGAAGCCCGCCGCTGGGCATATACCGCATTGCCCAGCGGGCGCTGCCTGCCGCTTTGCTTTGATGGTCACGAAACGGGCTCGCGGAGCCAGACCCGGATGGATGCGGCGTCAAGGGTGCCCTGGTAGATGAGTTCCCGCTTGTCATACCGGGTGGCGACGGCACGGAACTGTTTGAGCTTGCTGAAGCAGCGCTCGACGGTGTTGCGCTCGCGGTAGGACGTGACGTCGAAGGCGGGCGGCCGGCCGCCGCGACGGCCGCGGGCGCGGCGGTTGTTCTTCTGGTCTTCCTTGACCGGGATGACGGCCTGGATGCCACGGCGGCGCAGGTAGGTGCGGTTGGCGGCGGAGGAGTAGGCCTTGTCACCCATCGCCCGGCCGGGCCGGGTGCGGGGACGCCCTTTGCCCCGCCGCCGGATGCGGACCTGGTCCATCAGTGGGATGAACTGTGGGCAGTCGGCGTGCTGGCCGGGGGTGAGGATGCGGGCCAGCGGGCGGCAGCGCCGGTCGGCGGCCAGGTGGATCTTGGTGGTCAGGCCGCCGCGGGAGCGGCCCAAAGCCTCCCGGCTCGCCTGCCCGCCGCCGGGATTCTTGTCATTCGGTAATGCCCCCCCTGGCCAGTTCGGCGGGCCGGGCACGGCGAGCACCGGCCGCGTTCTGGTGCGCGCGGACCACAGTGGAATCCGCGCTGATGGCCCAGTCCTTCCCCTCGGCCTCGTCGCATCCGGCCCGCAAGGCGTCCAGGATCTTC
The DNA here is from genome assembly GCA_030050125.1 of Streptosporangiaceae bacterium. The sequence goes on from JASIJN010000068.1 coordinate 3,431, forward strand.
TCCCAGGTCCCATTCAGTGACCAACGGCGATGCCGCCCGTAGACAGTGCCCCAGTTCCCGAACTCCCGTGGCAGGTCACGCCAGGGGCACCCAGTCCGGGCACGGAACAAGATCCCATTAATCACCGTGCGGTGATCGTTCCAGCGGTGCCCCTGCCGCGGGTGCGGGGGCATCAGAGGCGCCAGCCGCACCCATTCCCGATCGGTCAGATCATGACGATTCAGCAGATCATCCACCCAGAACGATCTACACCAAGCCAACCCCAAGATCTATGCGACACGCCCTAGCGCGTTCAGGTCACTTCAGTCCGAACAGCCGGAGCGCGGCCGTGGTGGCCACGGCCACCACCACCGCGACAAGGAACGGGGCGCGCCGGGCCGCGAGCAGGCCGCCGGCCAGCACCCCGGCCGGCCTGGCCCAGCCCGCGAAGCCGTGCCCGGATGTCAGCGCCGACGTG
>JASIJN010000549.1 GCA_030050125.1 Streptosporangiaceae bacterium
ACGCCGAGCTGCGCGGGCTGTACTTCGCCGACGCCGGGCAGCACCTGGAGCACCGGCTGTTCGTGGATCACGCCGAGCGCAACTGCCGCAGCCGGGTCAGCTACAAGGGCGCGCTGCAGGGCGCGGACGCGCACGCCGTGTGGATCGGCGATGTGATCATCCGGGCCGAGGCGGCCGGCACCGACACCTACGAGTACAACCGGAACCTGGTGCTGACCGACGGCACCCGGGTGGACTCGGTGCCCAACCTGGAGATCCTGACCGGCGAGGTGGTCGGCGCCGGCCACGCCAGCGCGAGCGGGCGGCTGGAGGACCAGCACCTGTTCTACCTGATGGCCAGGGGGATCCCGTTCGCCGAGGCGCGGCGCCTGGTGATCAGGGGCTTCTTCGACCAGCTCATCACCCAGATCGAGGTGCCCGAGGTACGCAGCCGCGTTTCTGACGCGATAGAGGCCGAGCTGACCCGCTCGCTGGAGAGTGCCGCATGACCGAGCCGGAGACGTACGTGCGGGCCTGCGCGCTCGCGGACGTGCCCGAGGACGGGGCGCTCGGCGTGGAGGTGCACCGCATGCCGATCGCGATCATACGGGCCGGCGGGGAGATCTTCGCGCTGCGCGATGTGTGCTCGCACGAGGAGGTCCCGCTCTCCCAGGGCGACGTCTACGACCGCACGGTGGAGTGCTGGCTGCACGGCTCGTGCTTCGACCTGCGCACCGGCAAGCCCACCGGACCGCCCGCCACCAGGCCGGTGGCTACCTACCCAGTGAAGACCGACGGCGGCGACGTGTACGTCTCGCTGTCCGGCCACCCGAGTCCAGACCAGGAGAGATGATGCCTGCCCAGCCCACGCCAGCCACCCTCGAGATCCGTGACCTGCACGTCAGCGTGACAGAGGCGTCGGGCGCCGAGCGGGAGATCCTGCGCGGCGTCGACCTGACGGTCTCGTCCGGGCAGACTCACGCGATCATGGGGCCGAACGGCTCGGGCAAGTCCACCCTGGCCTACGCGATCGCCGGTCACCCCAAGTACCTGGTCACCCAGGGCTCGGTCACGCTGGACGGCGAGGACGTGCTCGCGATGAGCGTGGACGCGCGGGCCCGGGCCGGCCTCTTCCTCGCCATGCAGTACCCGGTGGAGGTGCCCGGCGTCTCGGTGTCCAACTTCCTGCGCACGGCCGTGACCGCGGTCCGCGGTGAGCCGCCCAAGCTGCGCACGTTCGTCAAGGAGCTGCGCACGGCCATGGACGAGCTGTCGATCGACCCCGCCTTCGCCGAGCGGAACCTGAACGAGGGCTTCTCCGGCGGCGAGAAGAAGCGGCACGAGATCCTGCAGATGCAGCTGCTGAACCCGAAGATCGCGATCCTGGACGAGACCGATTCCGGGCTCGACATCGACGCGCTGCGGGTGGTGTCCGGCGGGATCAACGCCTTCCGCGCCCAGCCCGGGCACGGCGTGCTGCTGATCACCCACTACACCCGGATCCTGCGCTACGTGCAGCCGGACTTCGTGCACGTGTTCGTGGGCGGCCGGATCGTCGAGGAGGGCGGGGCCGAGCTGGCCGACGTGCTGGAGTCGGAGGGCTACGAGCGGTTCGTGAAGGCGGGCGCGGCGGCATGACCCCTCCCACTGACACCACCACGACGGGGCGGCCCGGCACGGCGACCGGGGCCCCGGTCCCGCTCGACGTGGCCGAGATCCGGGCCGACTTCCCGATCCTCGGCCGGGCGGTGCGCGGCGGCAGGCCGCTGATCTACCTGGACTCCGGCGCGACCTCGCACAAGCCCCGTCAGGTCCTCGACGCGGAGCGTGACTTCTACACCATCCACAACTCGGCCGCGCACCGCGGGGCGCACCTGCTCGGCGAGGAGGCCACCGACGCCTACGAGAGCGCCCGGGCCAGGGTCGCGGCCTTCATCGGCGCCGACCCCGGCGAGATCGTGTTCACCAAGAGCGCGACCGAGGCGGTGAACCTCGTCGCCTACGCGGTGAGCAACGCCGCGACCGCGGGCCCGCAGGCCGCGTGGCTGCGGGTCGGGCCCGGCGACGAGGTAGTGGTCACCGAGATGGAGCACCACGCCAACCTGGTCCCGTGGCAGCAGCTGTGCCAGCGGACCGGCGCCACGCTCCGCTGGTTCGGCGTGACCCCCGAGGGCCGCCTGGACCTCAGCAACGCGGCCGAGCTGATCGGGGACCGGACCAAGATCGTGGCGGTCACCCATCAGTCCAACGTCACCGGGACGGTTCCGCCGGTCGGCGAGATCGCCGCGCTGGCCCACGCCCGCGGCGCCCTGGTGGTGGCCGACGGCGCGCAGTCGGTGCCGCACCGGCCGGTCGACGTCCGCGCGCTCGGAGCGGACTTCCTGGCCTTCTCCTCGCACAAGATGCTGGGCCCGTCGGGGATCGGCGTGCTGTGGGGACGGCGGGAGCTGCTCGAGGCGATGCCGCCGTACGTCACCGGCGGGTCGATGATCGAGGTGGTCAGGATGGAAGGCTCGACCTTCCTGCCGCCGCCGGAGCGATTCGAGGCCGGCGTGCCGCCGGCGGCCCAGGCCGTCGGCCTGTCCGCCGCCTGCGACTACCTGGACGCGCTCGGCATGCAGAACGTGGCCGCGCACGAGGAGGCGCTGACCGCCCACGCGCTCGACGCCCTGGGCGCCCTCGGCGGCGTGCGCATCCTGGGCCCGCTGAGCACCGAGCACCGCGGCGGCGCCGTCTCGTTCACGGTGGACGACGTGCACCCGCACGATGTCGGCCAGATCCTCGACGAGCTCGGCATCGCGGTCCGCGCCAACCATCACTGTGCCTGGCCGCTGCATCGCGCGCTCGGCGTGGAGGCGAGCACCCGGGCGACGTTCTACGTGTACAACACCCATGACGAGGTCGACGCCCTGGCCGAGGCGGTACGCCAGGCGCAGCGCTTCTTCGCGGCATGATGGAGGGTTCGGCGGGGATGGAAATAGAATCCATGTACCGGGAGATCATCCTGGACCACTACCGCAACCCGCACAACAAGGGCCTCAGGGAGCCCTTTGACGCCGAGGTGCACCACGTCAACCCGCTGTGCGGCGACGAGGTCACGCTGCGGGTGGCGCTCAAGGACGCGGGCGGCGAGGCGGCCGTCGCCGACGTCTCCTACGAGGCGCTCGGCTGCTCCATCAGCCAGGCCAGCGCGTCGGTGATGACCGAGGCGGTCATCGGCAAGTCCGTGCACGAGGCGATGGACATCAGCGCGGCCTTCCTCGAGCTGATGCAGTCCCGGGGCGCGGCCGAGCCGGACGAGGACCTGCTCGGCGACGCGGTCGCCTTCGAGGGCGTGTCCAAGTACCCGGCGCGGGTCAAGTGCGCCCTCCTCGGCTGGATGGCCTGGAAGGACGCGACCGCCCGGGCGCTGGAGGGCGCCGCGCAGCGGGCGGGCAGCTAGCAGACGGCAGACAGCAGGGATCAAGGAGCAGGGAGCAAGGATGACCACCGACAACGCATCCGGGATGGCCAGCGAGCTCGTCCCGGACACCGAGGACGTGCTCGAGGCGCTCCGGGACGTCGTCGATCCCGAGCTGGGGGTGAACGTGGTCGACCTCGGCCTGGTCTACGGCGTGACCGTGGCCGACGACCGGGTGGCCACCATCGACATGACGCTCACCAGCGCCGCGTGCCCGCTCACCGACGTGATCGAGGACCAGGCCCGCTCGGCGCTCGACGGGCTCGTCGCCGACTTCCGGATCAACTGGGTCTGGATGCCGCCCTGGGGTCCCGACAAGATCACCGAGGACGGGCGGGAGCAGCTGCGCGCGCTCGGCTTCAACGTCTGACCGCCGCGGGCTCGACGTGCCCCTGCCCGCCGGCCGGGGCCTGCGGGCCGGACAGCGGGAAGTGACAGGCCACGAGATGCCCGTCGGACCCCAGCGCGCGAAGCTCGGGCGTTTCCTCGGCGCAGCGCTCCTGTGCCCGCGGGCAGCGGGTGCGGAACCGGCAGCCGCTCGGCGGGTTCAGCGGCGACGGCAGTTCCCCGCTGATCACGTGGGCCGACTCGCGCGTGCCGGCCGGGGGATCCGGGTTCGGTATGGATTCGAGCAGCGCGAGGGTGTAGGGGTGCAACGGCTGGCGGTAGATGTCCCGCACCGGGCCGATCTCGCACAGCTTCCCCAGGTACATGACCGCCACTCGGTCGCTGACCTGCTTGACCATCGCGAGATCGTGAGCGATGAACAGATAGGACAGCCTGAGCTCGCTGCGTAGCTTCTCGAACAGGTTGAGCACCTGCGCCTGCACGAGAACGTCCAGGGACGAGACCGGCTCGTCACACAGGATCAGCTTGGGCTCGAGCACCAGGGCCCGGGCGATCGCGACCCGCTGAGCCTGGCCCCCGGAAAGCTCACGCGGGCGCCGCCGGCCGTAGCTGGCGGGGTCGAGGCCGACCAGGTCGAGCAGCGAGTTCACGCGTTCCCTTCGCTCGGCCCTGGAGCCGGCCGCGTAGGCGGCGAGCGGCTCGGCGACGATCCGGGAAACCGTCCACTTCGGGTCCAGGGACGTGAACGGGTCCTGGAACACCATCTGCAGGTCCCGGCGTACCGGCTTCATGGCCCGGTGGGACAGGCCCACCAGGTCCTGTCCCTCGAAGATCACGGCGCCGTGCTTCGGCGGCGGCGCCTGGATGACCGACCGGGCCAGCGTCGACTTCCCCGACCCGGTCTCGCCCACGATGCCGAGCGTCTCGCCGGCGTGCAGGTCGAAGGACACGTCGGCCACGGCCTGGAGCACCCCGCCCTTCGCCCCGCCGTAGTCGCGCAGCACGAACTCCTGGACCAGGTGGCGGACCTCGAGCAGGGCGTTGCCGCCTGGCGCCGCCGGGCTGGCTGGCTCGGTCACGACCCCGCCTCCTTTCCGCAGGGATGCCAGCACGCCCACCAGTGGCCCATCTCGTGCTGCTCCAGCGGGGGCACCTGCTGGCGGCAGTCCTCCCGGGCCTCGGGACAGCGCGGCGCGAACGAGCAGCCCGGCGCGATCACGGTCAGGTCGGGCGGACGCCCGCCGATCACCGGGAGCAGCACATGGGGCTCGAGGTCGGCGCGCGGGATCGCGTCCAGCAGGGCCCGGGTGTAGGGCATCCGGACGTTGCCGAACAGGTCAGCGGCCGGTGCCCGCTCGACGATCCGGCCCGCGTACATCACCATGACCTGCTCGGCGTAGGAGGCGGC
>JASIJN010000550.1 GCA_030050125.1 Streptosporangiaceae bacterium
AACGAGGGCAGCACCCGGAAGTCGCGGGCGTAGTTGAGGGTGATCTTCATGACCGCCAGGGCCAGCACGCCCTCGATCCAGATCATGTACGTGGTCGCGTACTTCATCTGCAGGTGCTTGTTATAGGGGTCGCGGCGCAGGTCGTCGGTCAGGTAGGCGAGCAGGCCGAACGGCCCGACGAACGTCTCCTGGATGTACGGCCACGAGCCGTCGAGCACGTCCATGATGCCGTCGCCCTCCAGCCCGACGACGTCACGGTAGAACCGGTCGAAGAACACGGTGTGCCTGGCCTCGTCCTCGAGCTGGCTGGTCAGGAACACCTTGTAGTCCTCGGGCACGCCGAACAACAGCGGCGCGAGCTCCACCTCGACCTGGCGCTCGCCGTGGTGGAAGCCGGAGGCGATGGCGAGGAAGGAGTTGCGCGAGTCGTCGGTCATGCGCTCGGTCCAGTCCGCGCGGTCCCGGGTGAAGTCGAGGTCGTTGACGTTCCAGCGCTGCCGCAGGTACCGGTCGTAGAGCTTGCGGTACGCCGGCAATCGCGCGGTCGGGACGTGAACGTACTCGATCACGTCGTCGATGTCGGTCCGGCCCAGCCCGCTGAGGTCGGTGTCCTCGATGCTCTCCAGTTCCCCGTCGGCAACGGTCACGCGACTCTCCTTCCAGGCCCGGTCGCCAAATTCGTCATGTTAACACCCATCCGGCCGACTTCCTAGGCCCGCGTCACCTGGATGATCGCTTCGAGCGGTGCCGGTCTCCTGGCCCCGGCATCGCCTGGCCCGGGTGCCGGGTTAGCGCGAGGCCGCCCAGGCAGCGCGCGAGCTATATTCACCTAACAATCTGTAACGGTTGAGGTTACGATCCGTCATATACCCGGGCATTAGCCTGCCGCCGGGGTGCGGGTGACCCGTGCTGCCCGGTGATGAATGCGGCGTTGCTGCAGCTAGATGTACACGAGACTCGCACCCATCCCGTCGGCTGCCCCGACCCGGTCCGCCCTGTAGGGCGGCGTCGGCCGCAAACCGCAGTTAATCCCGCGCCTTCAGGATCTTTTCGGGTGATCCCTAGGAGCTTTGAATCGTGGTCTGAGCGCCCGCTCATATTCGGTGCGCATGATTGTTGTCGTCAGCGGTGAGGCGAGGTAGGGGCGGCGGGACGGATGCGACGCAAGCGCGGGCGCCGGCGGCGGCGCGGGGCATGGATAACCGCGCTCCTGTCGCTGGTCCTCGCGCTCGCCGCGATCGTGTGGACGGCCGCTCCCGCCGCGCCGGCGACCGCGTCGCTGGCGGCGGTGGGGACGCCGGTCTCGTTCGGGGGGACCGCGTCGGTCGGAGCGCTGTTCACGCTGGACAATGGCCAGCTCGGCGCGCATTTCTGCACCGCGAGCGTGGTGGACAGTCCCGCGGGTGACCTCGTCCTGACCGCCGCGCACTGCGTGGCGGGCTATCAGGGCGCGGGCTCGCCCAGCATCGCCTTCGTGCCCGGGTATGACGACGGCGCGGCCCCGGCCGGCGTGTGGCCGGTCACGCGGATCTTCGTGGACACGGGGTGGACGGCCACGGCCGATCCCGACGACGATTTCGCGCTCCTGACCGTGGCACAGCCCGGCCGCAGCACCCCCGTCCAGGCCATCACCGGCGCCGAGATCCTGGGAATCAGCCAGCCGGCCTCCGGCCTGATGCGGGTGATCGGCTACCCCGACACCGCCAACGACCCGATCATCTGCCAGAACCAGGTCAGCGAGTTCAGCCCGACCCAGCGGCAGTTCGACTGCGACGGCTTCACCGAAGGCACCAGCGGCGGCCCGTTCCTGACCGGCGCCTACGATCAGACGGTGATCGGCGTCATCGGCGGGTACCAGCAGGGCGGGGACACCCCCGACGTCTCTTACGCCGCGGTCTTCGGCCAGAACATGCAGGCCCTCTACGCCACCGCGGTCTCCCAGAGCTGAGGCGGCTACTCGTCGGGTATGCGCTCGCGGAGGCGGCGCAGGCGCTCTGGGCGCTCGGAGGCGAAGCGCTCCAGCGCGGCCAGGATGTGGTCCTGGTCGAGGTGCGCCTCCTCGATCACCTCGTCCACCGAACCCCCGGTCCGCCACCGGTCATCCCAGTCCGACGACAGCGAGTACTCCCTGACCTGCGGGTCGCCGGCCCAGTCCCGCATCAGCTTGAACGCGCCGTTGGTGATCACCATCGCGTCCAGCCGGCCGGCCGGCCCGACCACCGAGTCCCGGTACGACGCGGGCTGGCGGGCGAACAGCTGCGGGCTGATCGCCGCGACGATCTTGACGTTGATCCCGCGGGCGTCCAGTTCCGGCAGCACGCTGACCAGGTTGCGGGTGGGCATGGTGCCGCGGACGTAGACCGTCCCGCCCCGTGGCTGGTCGCCGCGGTAGTCGCGCAGCACGTACGCGCCGCGCGCGGCGGCGAAGTGGGACGGGATGCCGAGCGCCTCCCGGTCGGGTATCTCCACCGGCGGGCGGGTGAGGTGCAGCGCCACGATCGGGACGTCGAGCGCGAAGGCGGTGCCCAGCAGCACCGGCACCTCGTTGTACTCCCACGGGTGCAGGTCGATGACATGCCCCTCGGGGAAAAGCTGGGTGACGCCGATCGAGAAGATGCCGAAGTGGGTGCGGGAGTCCTCGGCGGTCTCCGGGCCGGAATGCCCGGCGATCCACAGCACCTTGCCCACCTTGAGCTCGCTGTCCTGGGCCAGCTGGCTGAACAGCCGCATCTCGCCGTACTTCAGGTAGGAGAACGAGCC
>JASIJN010000551.1 GCA_030050125.1 Streptosporangiaceae bacterium
GGCGAGCCCGGCGCCAGCCTGCCCATCTCGACGCGGGCCGGCGCGCCGGGGACCTGGTGCGACCACAGCTCGAGCAGCGCGTCGCCGCGCCGGGACACCGCGGCGCGGACGCCCTGGCGCAGCGCGAACGGCAGCACGAAACCCTCGTTGTAGTCGGTGTGTTCGCCGATCAGGTTCACCCGGCCCGGGGCGTGCCAGACCCCGTCGGGCTGGTCGCCGAAGCACTCGGCGAACCAGGCGGCGGCCCGCTCGGCGACCCCGCTCTCCGCCTTCACCGCGGCTACCCGCCCGCCCCGATCTGCCGCGCGAACGTCCACGCGTCCGCGACCATCGAGCGCAGGTCGCGCTCGGCGCGCCAGCCCAGATCCGCGGTGATCGCCTCGGAGGAGGCGACCAGCACCGCCGGGTCACCCGGCCGCCTGGGCGCCACCTCCGCCCGGATGTCCAGCCCGGTGACCTCCCGGCAGGCGTCGAGCACCTCCCGGTTCGAGTAGCCGGTCCCGCTGCCCAGGTTGTAGACCTTGTGCGAGCCGGGCCGGGCGGCCTCGAGGGCCAGCAGGTGCGCCCGGGCCAGGTCCGACACGTGGATGTAGTCTCTGACGCAGGTCCCGTCCGGTGTCGGGTAGTCGTCGCCGAACAGCCGCACCCGGCCGCCGTCCCGCCCGGCCCCGAGCACGTTGGGGATCAGGTGCGTCTCCGGGTCGTGGCGCTCGCCGCGCCATGTGCCCGAGGCGTCCGCGGCGGCTCCGGCGACGTTGAAGTAACGCAGGCTGACCGCGGCGATGCCGTGCATCCGGGCGTGCTCGGCCAGGGCGGTGTCCACGGCCGCCTTGGACGCGCCGTACGGGCTGGCCGGCCGGACCGGGTCGGCCTCGGTGATCGGGATCCGCTCCGGCTCACCGTAGACCGCCGCGGTCGAGGAGAACACGATCCGGCGGGTGCCGGCCGCCCGCATCGCCTCCAGCAGCGCCAGCGTGCCGCCCAGGTTGTTGTCCCAGTACCAGGCCGGATGCGCCACCGACTCCGCGACCAGGGCCTTGGCCGCGAAGTGCAGGACCGCGTCGGTCCCGGCGGCGAGCACCGCCCGGACGTCGTCGCCTCGGATCGAGCCGCGGCATAGCGAGGCGGCGGCCGGCACCGCGTCCGCATAGCCGGTTGACAGGTCGTCCACCACCACGACCTCGTGGCCGTCGTCGGCCAGCAGCGCCGCGACCACGCTGCCGATGTACCCGGCGCCGCCAGTGACCAGCAGCCTCATGCCGTGCCCCCGGCTCGCCGGGAAACCGCCGACTCGCTCATGCTGCCTCCCCGCGCCGGAGCGTGGCCGCTGCCCGCTCCGGCACGACGTCGTTGGCGAACGCTCCCATGCCGGACTCCGAGCCGGCCAGGTACTTCAGCTTGCCCGGCGCGCGCCGGATCGTGAACAGCTCGAGGTGCAGGCCGAACTCCTCGCGCTCGGCGTGGCGGGGCGCCTGGTGCCAGCCGGAGATGTACGGGGCCGGGGCGCCGAAGAGCCGGTCGAACCGGCGCAGCAGGTCCAGGTACGTGCCGCAGAAGTCGTCCTGCTCGGCCGCGGTCAGCTCGGTCAGGTCCGGAACCCGGCGGCGGGGGTAGAGGTGGACCTCGTAGGGCCAGCGCGCCGCGTGCGGCACGAACGCGACCCAGTGCTCGGCCTCGGTCACGATCCGCGACCCGTCGGCCAGCTCGGCGGCGAGCACGTCGTCGAACAGGTTCCGGCCCGAGTCCTCGCGGTACTTGCCGGCCATGGCCAGCGCGCGGGTGGTGCGCGGTGTGACGAAGGGATAGGCGTAGATCTGCCCGTGCGGATGGCTCAGCGTGACCCCGATCTCCCGGCCGCGGTTCTCGAAGCAGAACACCTGCTCGACGCCGGGAAGCGCGGCCAGCGCGGCGCTGCGGTCGATCCACGCGGACAGCACCAGAGCGGCCTGGTCGCGGGTCAGGTCGGCGAAGGACGCCGAGTGCTCGGGGCTGAAGCAGACCACCTCGCACCGGCCCTGGCCGGGCCGGGCGGCGAGCAGGCCGAGGCCCGCTCCGGTCTCGCCGGCCGTGTCCTCGCTGGTCCAGGCCACGAGCGAGGGAAACCGGTTCTCGAACACGACCACCTCGTAGTCGGGCGCGGGAATCTCGGTCAGCCGGCCCGGCCGCGACGGGTCGAGCGGGCAGTGGTCGGCGGGCGGCAGGTAGGTCCGGTCCTGCCGGTGGCTGGCGACGATGACCCACTCGCCGAGCAGCGGGTCGTAACGCACCTGCGACGAGGCCTCGACCCGGCCGATCGGCCGGCGGTCGGGGTAGCCCGCCGCGGCGTCGGCGGACTCGCCGAAGTAGATCAGCTCCCGGCCGTCGGCCAGGGTCACCGCGGCCCTCTTGACCGCGTCCCCCGCGGTCATCAGCCGACGTCCAGGCGGAGCAGGTCGTCGGCGGTCTCCCGGCGCACCAGCACCCGGGCCGCGCCGTCGCGCACGGCGACCACGCCGGGCCGGGGCACGTGGTTGTAGTTGCTGGCCATCGACCGGCAGTAGGCGCCGGTGGCCGCCACCGCGATCAGGTCCCCGACGGCGACGTCGGCGGGCAGGTAGGTGTCCCTGACCACGATGTCTCCGGTCTCGCAGTGCCTGCCGACCAGCCGGCACAGCGCGGGGGCCGCCGCGGACTCCCGGGAGGCGAGCACGCAGGTGTACTCGGCGTCATACAGCGCGGTGCGGATGTTGTCGCTCATCCCGCCGTCCACGCTGACGTAGGTGCGCAGGCCGTCCACGTCCTTGACGGTGCCGACCTGGTACAGCGTGACCGTGCCAGGGCCGGCGATGGCCCGGCCCGGCTCGACGGTCAGCCGCGGCCGGGCCAGCCCGGCCGCGCGGCACTGCACGCTCAGGATCTGGCGGAGGTTCTGCGCGACGACCTTGATGTCGGCCGGGTCGTCGCCCGGCATGTAGGCGATGCCGAACCCGCCGCCCAGGTTCAGCTCGCCGATCTCGATCCCGCGGGACTCGCGGATCCGGACCGCCAGCTCGAGCACCCGGTGCGCGGCGACGTCAAAGCCTGCCGTGTCGTAGATCTGCGACCCGATGTGCGAGTGCAGCCCGGCGAACTCGAGCGTCTCGGCCGCGAGCACCTGCCGGACCGCCTCGTCGGCGGCGCCCGAGGCCAGCGAGAAGCCGAACTTCTGGTCGTCGTGCGCGGTGGCCACGAACTCGTGCGCGGCGGCCTCGACCCCGGTGGTGACGCGCACCAGGACCCGCGGCCGGTGGCCAGATTCCGGCGAGGCTATCCGTTCAATACGTCTGATCTCGTCGAAGGAATCGACCACGATGTGGCCGACGCCCGCCGCGATCGCGCGGCGAAGCTCCCCCGGCAGCTTGTTGCTGCCGTGCAGGGTGATCATCTCCGGCAGGACCCCGGCCCGCAGCGCGACCTCGAGCTCGCCGCCGGTGCACACGTCGACGCCGAGCCCCTCCTCGGTGACCCAGCGCAGCACCGCGCGGCAGCAGAACGCCTTGGCCGCGTAGAAAACGCCCGCGTCGTCGCCGAAGGCCTCGCGGAAGTCCCGGCAGCGGGACCGGAAGTCCTCTTCGTCGCACACGAACACCGGGGTGCCGAACTGCGCGGCGAGGTCGCGAACGTCCACGCCGCCGAGCACCACGGCGCCGCCGGCCCGGCGCGCGGTGCGCGGCCAGATCGCCGGATCGAGCGCGGCCAGATCCCGGGGCGGAGGCGGCGGGTGATCGGGCGGCAGCACCTCGGCGTGACGAGGGCCGGCGGGATGGGCGACGCGGCTCATGGGGCAAGGCTATGCTGCTGGCCGCCCGAGAAATCCGGATCTGGAGGCGCCATGCCGATACTGGGGGGCCGTCAGCCGGCCGACGCGAGCAAGTGGGAGCCGGAGGCCGCCGACAGCAGGCTGGCGCAGACCGCGGGCGCCGACCCGGCCGGGGTGTTCACCTCCGATCTGTCGGTGTCGGAGTACGTGCTGCTCGGGGAGGCCGGGTTCGAGCCGCTCGGCTTCGTGGTCGGGTCGTCGATCTACCATGTCGGGCTGCAGATCGGGCGCTGGTCGCAGAATCAGGAACTCCAGGTCCTGAGCCAGGCCATGTACAACGCCCGGGAGCTGGCCATGGCCCGGATGCAGTCCGAGGCCGATCACCTCGGCGCGGACGGGATCGTCGGCGTGCAGCTCCGGATGCAGATGTACGCGTGGGGACAGCACGTGCTGGAGTTCGTCGCCACCGGGACCGCCGTCCGCCACCTGGCCGGCCAGGGCGCGCACCGGGCCCCGGACGGCCGCGCGTTCACCTCGGACCTGTCCGCGCAGGACTTCTTCCGGCTGCTCGCGGCCGGTGCGGTGCCGGTCGCCTTCGTCCTCGGCACCTGCGTCTACCACATCGCGCACCAGTCGATCATGCAGACCTTGCGGCAGACCGGCCAGAACCAGGAGATGGTGCAGTTCACCCAGGGCGTCTACGAGGCGCGCGAGCTGGCCCTCTCCCGGATGCAGGCGGAGGCCACGCTGGCGCGGTCGTCGGGCATCGTCGGGGTGGACGTGACCGTCTCCAGCCACGTGTGGGGCGAGCACGCGACCGAGTTCCTGGCCACCGGCACCGCCATCCGCCGGCTGTCCGACGAGCACCGGCTGCCGGAGACCTCGCCCAAGCCGACCTTCACTCTCGGCCTGGACGCCTGACCCGGCCGGGCCTCACATGGGCGGCCACGAGTGCACGGGCTCGTTGGTCCGCATCCGCTCGATGTAACCGAGCGTCATCAGGCGCAGCGCCTCCTGGCGGTCGGCGCCGCGCTCGGTGAGCGCGTGAACGGCCTCGCACTGCCAGGTCGCCCCGGTCCGGCCGGACAGACAGCGCTGTTCGATGATGCCGAGCAAGCGCTTGGCATCGTCGCCGTCCACGCCCCAGAGCTCGAGGCCGTCGAACGCCAGCGGCAGCAGCCGGCGGAGCACCAGCTCGGTCGCGGGCCCGTGACCAAGGCCGGGCCAGTACAGCTCGGCGTCGATGCCGTGCCTGGCTCCCTCGGCCAGGTTCAGGCTGGCCGCCGGGAACGGCATCTGCTGCCAGACCGGCTGCGGGGCCTCGGCCAGCGCGCGGACCAGCCCGTAGTAGAAAGCCGCGTTGGCCATGATGTCGGCCACGGTCGGGCCGGCGGGCAGCACCCGGTTCTCCACCCGCAGGTGCGGCCGGCCGTCGCTCACCGCGTACACCGGACGGTTCCACCGGTAGACCGTGCCGTTGTGCAGCGCCAGCTCGGCCAGCTCCGGTACCTGCCCGCGGTCCAGCACCGCGACCGGGTCCTCGTCCTCGATCAGCGGCAGCAAGGCCGGGAAGTAGCGCAGGTTCTCCTCGAACAGGTCGAGGACCGATGTGATCCAGCGCTCGCCGAACCACACCCGGGGCCGGGCTCCCTGCTGCTTGAGCTCGTCCGGCCTGGCATCGGTGGCCTGCTCGAACAGGATGAGTCTGGTCTCCCGCCACAGCTCCCGCCCGAACAGGAACGGGGAGTTGGCGCCCACGGCCACCTGCACGCCGGCCACCGCCTGGGCCGCGTTCCAGTAGCGGGGGAAGGAGTCCGGGCTGACCTGCAGGTGGCATTGCACGCTGGTGCAGGCTGCCTCCGGGGTGATCGTGTCGACGTGGGTGAGCAGCCGCTCGGTGCCCTCTATCGAGATCAGCAGATCCTCGCCGCGGGCGGCGAAGATCTCCTCGTTGAGCAGCCGGTAACGGGGGTTCGCCGACATCGCGTGCTCGCCGACGTCGCTCTCGCGCAGCGTGGGCAGCATGCCGATCAGCACCAGCTGGCTGCCGGTCCGGCGCGCCCGGTCACCGGCGTGATCGAGGCTGGCCCGCACCTGGCGTTCGAGCCGGGCCAGGGCGCCGGCGCCCAGCGGCTGCGGCGGCACGTTGATCTCCAGGTTGAACTGGCCGAGCTCGCTGGCCCAGATGGGGTCCGCGATCGCGCCGAGCACCTCGGCGTTTTTCATCGAGGGCCGGCCGGCCTCGTCGACCATGTGCAGCTCGATTTCGAGCCCCACCTGCCGCGGCCCGGTATCGAACCGCGACTCGCGCAGCATCCGGGCGAACACGTCCAGGCAACAGCGCACCTTCTCGCGGTAAGCGCGCCGGTCCTGCTGGCTCACGCTTATCGCAGGGACGTCCCTGCCCATCGGTCCCCTCCCGCTCACCCGGCCATGGGCAGCCTTCCCCAACTTTCGCACGTCAAAAGGCATGAGACCAGGGCAGAAGTGGCTCAGATCAGGACGGGCCGCGCCCGCGGCCGGCGTTCCAGTCGAGCAGGGGCCCGTCCGGGACGATCCGGGTCGGATTGATGAACGGATGCGTGGTGAAGTAGTGCCGCTTGATGTGATCGAAATTCGTGGTGTCCCGGAACGCGGGCAGCGCGTAGAGGTCGCGCGCGTAGGCCCACAGGTTCGGGTAGTCGGTGAGCCGGCGCAGGTTCACCTTGAAGTGCGAGTAGTAGACCGCGTCGAACCGGGCCAGGGTCACCCACAGCCGCACGTCGGCCTCGGTGATCTGGTCGCCCAGCAGGTAGCGGCGGCCGGCCAGACGCTCCTCGAGCTGGTCCAGGGTGGCGAAGACCTTGGTCACCGCGTCGTGATAGGCCTCCTGGGTCCGGGCCATGCCGGACCGGTAGACGCCGTTGTTCACGGTCTCGTAGACGGTGGCGTTGATCGTGTCGATCTCGGGCCGCAGCGCGGCCGGGTAGAGGTCGTACCCGCCGTTGCCGAACGCGCCGAACTGAGTGCCGAGGTCGATCGTGATGTCGGGGAAGTTGTTGCTCACGATGCGGCCGGCCTGCTTGTCCCACAGCACGGGCACGGAGACGTGCCCGTCATAACCGGGCTCGGTCGCCTCGTAGGCCTCGCGCAGCAGCGCGAACCCGTTGACCGGGTCGAGCGAGTGCCCGGGGCCCTCGCGGAAGGCCCAGCCCCGGCCGTCGCGGACCGGGTCCACGGCCGACAGCGAGATGACGTCCTCAAGGCCGAGCAACTGGCGCACGATCGCGGACCGGTGCGCCCACGGGCACGCCCACGAGATGTACAGGTGGTACCGGCCCGCCTCGGCCGGGAACCCGCTCGACCCGTCGGCGGTGACGCGGCCCTGGAACGGGTAGGCGGGCCGGACGAACTCGCCCGGCTTCGGCTCGGCCCGCGGCTGCTTGCGCCGGAAGTCCCCGTAGTCCCCGTAGGCCGCGAAGTCGGCCGGGCTCGCCCCCCCGCCCGCCTCGCTCTTGACCTGCTGTGTGGTGGTCATGCCGGTGAGAACCAGGCGGCGGCGCCCGCCATTCCGCGATATCAGCCGGGCGGCTCGGCCGGATCGCTGCGGGCCAGCGCGATGGCCTCCGCCTCGGGCATCTCCCGCCCGCGCCGCTCCGCCGCGGTGAACTGCTCCTCGCCCAGCGCCTCCCGCACCGCGGCCATCGACTGCCGGAGCCTGGCCAGGTCGGGGCCGATGACCGGGGAGCCTATGGCCTCCCGCAGCGCCTGGGAGGCGCCGAACAGCAGGGCGGCCCGCTGGGCCAGCCCGGCGGCCGCGTCGACGCCGGCCATCTCCTCGAGGCACTCGGCGATCGACCGCCGCTCGCCGATCGCCTGGGCGTGCTCCAGGCTGCGGGCCTGCAGCGAGCGGGCGGCCTGGTACTCCTTGCGGGCCAGCGCGGCCAGGCCGAGGTTGGTCAGGGCGACGCTGGCCAGGCGGCGGTCGCCCACCTGCTCGGCCAGGGCGAGCGCCTCGGCGTGCAGTTCCGCCGCCCGGTCGGTGTCGCCGGTGTTCTGCAGCACCGTGCCGAGGTTGGTCAGGGCGCCGCCGATCAGCTTGCGGTCGCCGAGCTTTCTCGCGTTGGCCAGATGCTCCCGCAGCCGGTCGGCGGCCAGGTCGAAGTCACCCTCGTTGATCGCCACGACCCCGAGGTTGCCCAGGATCACCGTGGCCCGGCGCAGGTCGCCGGCGGCCCGGAACCTCGACATGCTCTCGGTGTAGTACGCGGTGGCCTGGGCCTGGTCGCCGGTGTGCAGGGCCAGCCGGCCCAGGCCGCTCAGGCACCGGCCCATCACGTTCGACGCGCCCGACCGCCGGGCCAGCTCGAGCGCCTCGGCGTACATGGCCTGGGCGGCCGGGTACTCGCCGCGGATGTGCGCGGCGGCGCCGAGCTCGCCGAGGCAGCTGGCCGTGCGGGCGTCGTCGCCCAGGCCGCGCCAGATGGCCAGGCTCTCCTGCTGGTAGCTGAGCTGAGCCTCGTGATCGGCCTGGACGTAGGCCAGCTGGCCCGCCCCGTCCAGCGCGATCGCCCGCAGCCGCGGGTCTGCCCCG
>JASIJN010000552.1 GCA_030050125.1 Streptosporangiaceae bacterium
GCCGATCGGCATGACCATCAGCACGCCGAACGCCAGCGACGCCGCGACCACGATCCACAGCGCGGCCAGGCTCGGGGTGGAGATCACGTAACCGCCCGCGGCCAGCCCGGCCGCGGCCAGCAGCAGGTTGACGGCGCGTGCCCCGGGGAACGTGACCGGCGCGGAGGTGATCAGGCCCTGCAGCTTGCCCGCCGCGATGATCGACCCCGCGAACGTCACCGATCCGATGATCACGTCCAGCAGCGTCGTCACGGTGGTGGACTCCGCCACGCCGGCCGCCGCCCCGGCCAGGCGGATGTAGTCGTGGATCGCGACCAGCGCCGCCGCGCCGCCGCCCACCGCGTTGAACATGCTCACCAGCTGCGGCATCGCCGTCATCTGCACGGTGCGGGCCGCGTAAAGGCCGATGCCGCCGCCGACCAGCGCGCCGGCCAGCATCACGATCCAGCCGGTGGCGCTGATCACGCCCGCGTGGGCGATCAGCGCCAGGGTGGTGGCGACGGCGATCGCCATGCCCGCCGTGGAGAACTGGTTGCCGCGGCGGGCGGTGGCCGGGGTGTTCATCAGGTGCAGGCCGAGCACGAAGCAGGACGCGGCCAGCACGTAGATGAGCTGAGTGGCGAAGCTGAACCCGCTCATGAGGGCGTGCCTCCCGCTCGCGCCGTGTCTGCCGTTCGCGCCTGACCGTTCCCGGCCGCCGCGGCGGCGCCGGCCGCGGGCACGGGCGGCGTGACGGGCCGGCGGCGGAACATCTTGAGCATCCGGCCGGTGACCACGTAGCCGCCGACCACGTTGGCGGAGGCGAACATCGCGGCCACGAACGCGATCAGGTAGCCGACCCAGCTGTTCGTGGTGGCCGCGATCAGCATGGCGCCCACCAGGACGATCCCGTGGATGGAGTTGGCGGCCGACATCAGCGGCGTGTGCAGCGTGGCAGGAACCTTGCTGATCACCTCGAAGCCCACCCAGAGGCTGAGCACGAAGATAACCAGGTCAGTGAGCAGCGCCGTCGACATGGTCGGTACCTCCAGCCGGCTCGATGTGCTGGTCCGGGGCGGCGGCCTCCCGGGACCCCTCGGTCAGGGCCGGGTGCACCACCCGGCCCTCGTAGGCGATCACGACGCCCCGCTGGAGGTCGTCGGAGAGGTCGACGGCCAGCGAGCCGTCCTTTACCAGGTACAGCAGCAGGGAGGTGACGTTGCGCGCGTACATCGCCGAGGCGGCGGTCGGCATCCGCGACGGCAGGTTGGTGGCGCCGATGATGGTCACGCCGTTCTCGGTGACCGTCGTCTCGCCCGGCTGCGACCCCTGGACGTTGCCGCCGAGCGGGCTCGCGCCCATGTCCACCACCACCGAGCCCGCGGCCATCGCCTTGAGCGCGTCGCCGGTGACCAGCAGCGGGGGCCTGCGGCCCGGAACCTGCGCGGTGGTGATCACCACGTCGTGCCGGGCGATGTGCCCGGCCAGCTCGTCCTGCTGGGCCTGGTGTTCTTCCTCGGTCAGCGCCCGCGCGTACCCGCCCTCGCCGCCGGCCGGGCCCACGGAAGTCAGCTCGATGAACGTCGCTCCCAGCGACTGCACCTCGGTCTTGGTCTCCGGGCGCACGTCGTAGGCGCTGACGACCGCGCCGAGGCGGCGGGCCGTGCCGATGGCCTGCAGGCCGGCCACGCCGGTGCCGAGGACCAGCAGCCTGGCCGGTCTCGCGGTGCCGGCCGCCGTGATCAGCAGCGGGAAGAAGCGGCCGAAGGCGTCGGCCGCCATGATCGCCGCCTTATAGCCGGCGATGTTGGCCTGCGACGAGAGCGCGTCCATCGGCTGGGCCCGCGGCAGCGTACGCGGGATCATGTCCAGGCTCACCGCGGTCACGCCGCTGGCCGCCAGCCGCTGCGCGAGGTCCGGATCGGTCAGCGGCGCCAGCATCCCCAGCACCGCCTGGCCCGGCCGCAGCCCGGCGATCAACGGGTCGTCCGGCCTGCCGACCATCACGATGACGTCGGCGGCCGCGACCAGCTCGTCGCGGGTCACGATGCCGGCCCCGGCCTCGGTGAACGCGTCATCGCTCTGCCAGGCGCCTTGTCCCGCGCCGGTCTCCACCAGAATCTCCATGCCGGCCGCGCGCAGCTTCGCCACGGCCTCGGGCACCAGCGCCACCCGGCGCTCGCCCGGTCCGGTCTCCTTGACGACGGCAACCTTCATGCGCACGACCTCATGACTCGCAAGCCCGACCATAGTGACATGCCGCAGGCCGCCAGAAGGTTAACTCCAGAGCCGTCCGCTGCAAACCCACAGAAGGGACACTACCGGCCGCCGCCGGTGCCCGCGTCGCCACGTCGCCACGGGACGGCCGCCGCCGGCCGGGCAGAGCCGGCCTCAGGCCCGCGACCTGCCGCACGGTGCCCCGGAAGGGCCCGCTAAAGGCGCCGGAGCCCGGTTGCGGCGGTGCCGTCCGTGCCGTCCGGTCGGTGGCGATACCGTCAAGCATGGCCGGGATTCCGTTCGACTCCTGCACCGGCCGCGCCATCTCGGTCCGAGATCACCTGCCGGCCGGCGGCGCCGCGCCGATAGCGATCGCGGACCCTCATGGCTGGATTTCGGCCGGGCTGGCCTTCGCGGCGCTCGGCGGGCGCGGACCGAGGATCGTAATCTCGGCCAGGCTCGACGACATGATGCGCTATAACCTCATAAAAAATGGCATGGCGTGCGTATGCCTGGCCGAGATATCGGTGAGCGAGTTGCAGGACGCTGTCGAGTCTGATCCAGGGATCTTGCTGACGGTGGATTTCGCCCGCCGCGATGTGCGCGCCCGGAGCCTGGTCGCGCGATTCGATATCGGCGGCGGCGATGAGGTGGCCAGGGGGCTGCTTATCGCGCAGCGGCTGCTCTGCTCTTCCGGCCTGGCGGGCGACGACCGGGTCCGGCTGCAGCACAGGCTCGTGGCCATTGGCGACGCGGTGAAAGTCCCCGGTGCCGACGCGGCGCGCTGCGCCTGGCGGCTTGACCGGCTGCTGGCGGACATCGCGCAGGCCGAGGACCAGGGGCGGCCCGCGGGGGCTTCCTCAACCCCCTGGTGCCGGTGAATTCCCTATTCCCGTAGCATTCTGAGTAGTCCGAGCGTCGACACGCCGTGTTTTCAGGCGGATGTGATTGTGCCACGTCGCCGCATCGCCTAATTTCAGGCACATCAGAGGTCGCGAGAAGCAGGCTGCCCTGTCCGCGACCTCCCGTTGGGGGAAACCGCAGGAGTGAAGAATGAACAAGCGTGACCTGATCGACGCGATTTCGACCCGGATGGGGGATAAAAAAACCGCGACGGAAGCAGTTAACGCGGTACTCGACACCATCCAGACAGCCGTCGCGAAAGGCGACAAGGTCGCCATAACCGGATTCGGGGTATTCGAGAAGACTGTCCGGCCAGCCCGGACGGCCCGCAACCCGGCCACCGGCGCGTCCATCAAGGTGCCGAAGTCGTCGGTGCCCAAGTTCCGTGCGGGCGCGGACTTCAAGGCGATCGTCAACGGCGATAAGAAGGCCCCGGCCAAGAAGTAGGCCGACGGCGGGCGGCGCCGTCCGTGCCGTCCGCCGTCGTCGTTCGGTGGCCGGGTCCGTTCCGGCCGGGTCCGTTCCGGCCGGCTCCGTTCCGGCCGGCCGGCTAGGTCGCCTGGCCGGCCTGGCCCGGGCGGGTCGGGTGTGTCGGCCGGGCAACCTGCCCGGAGCGCCCGCCCCGGCGTGCTCTCAGGTTCCTGTTCTTGATCAGGTTTCCGCAGGAGGCCATGTCGCACCAGGCCCCGCGGCGGCTGTGGGAGCGGTCGTAGAAGGCCCACGCGCACTCGGTGTTGGCGCAGACCTTCAGCCGTGGCCAGGTGCCGTCTCGCTGTGCGTCGCGCATGATGACCAGGAGCCGGAGCAGCCCGGCCGCGAGACCGCCGTCCGGCTCCGGCTCGAGGTCAACCCGCCCGGCCGGGCCGATGGTCAGCCGCGGCCGCGATGAGCGCGTCAGCGCGCGCAGCGGGCTGAGGTCCTCGTCGGCGGGCTCAGGTCCGCCGCCGTTGTGCACCATCAGCGCACGGATGCTCTCCCTGACGTCCCGCGCGGCACGCAGCTCGTCCGGCCCGGCCGAGGCCCGCTGGCCCAGCAGCCCGCACTGGCGCAGCCACCCGTTGCCGGTCTCGGCCTCGGCCAGCAGATCCGTGCCCAGCTCCAGGTCCCTGGTGTTGACGAACGCTTGCACCAGCAGCAACGGTTCCGGCGCCGGCCTGACGTCATGCTCGTCACCCGGAACCCAGGGCGGAAGCGCCATGCCATCAGGCTACCAGCAGTGACCTGTTAAATCATTTGACTGGTCATGCGTGACTACTAAGCTGGTTTTGATGGTCACGACATGGCCGACGTGGGAGGTGTCCCATGCTGCTGCTTCTGGATCAGGCGGGCTGCCCGGTCGCGAGGTCGGCCCGGCCCTGGGATCGGCTGCT
>JASIJN010000553.1 GCA_030050125.1 Streptosporangiaceae bacterium
GCCGGCGGCGGCCCGGTCACGCCCGCACGGCCCGGCAACAGCCGGGCGCCGGTCGCCGCCAAGCCATGATCGCCTGCCGGCACGCGGCGGAGGGCGGCCGGCCGGCCGCCCGGTCAGCCGTCGCTGAGTCCGAGCAGCCGGACGGCGTTGTCCTTGAGGATCTTCGGGCGCACCTCGGGCTTGATCGCCAGCGCGTCGAAGTCGGCCAGCCAGCGGTCGGGAGTGATCAGCGGGTAGTCGGAGCCGAACAGGACCTTGTCTTGCAGCAGGGTGTTGGCGTACTGGACGAGCTGCGGCGGGAAGTACTTCGGCGACCAGCCGGACAGGTCGATGTGGACCAGCGGCTTGTGCGTGGCCACCGCCAGGGCCTCGTCCTGCCAGGGGAAAGACGGATGGGCCAGCACGATAGGAAGGCCTGGGAAATCCGCGGCCACGTCGTCGAGAAACAGCGGGTTGGAGTACTTCAGCCTGATGCCGCCGCCGCCGGGAGCGCCGGCGCCGATGCCGCTCTGCCCGGTGTGGAACACCGCGGGAACGCCGCATTCCTCGATCGCCTCATACAGCGGGTAGGCGCCGCGGTCATTGGGATAGAACGCCTGGACGTTCGGATGGAACTTGAAGCCGCGCACCCCGAACTCGGTCACCAGCCTGCGCACCTGGCGCACGCCGGCCCGGCCCCGGGCCGGGTCGATGCTGGCGAACGGGATCATGACGTCCGGGTTGTCGGCGGCGGCCTTGGCCACCTCCTCGTTGGGCACGCCGGGCACCCCGGTGGCCGCCTCGGCGTCCACCGAGAACACCACGCACGCCATGTGCCGCTCCCGGTAGTACGCGGCGATCTGGGCCAGCGTCGGCGGCCGGCGGTCCGCCTTGAACAGCGCCCGGGAGGCGTCCAGCAGTTCCGGGCTCAGCGCGTCCTGGCCGGCGGCGGATACCTCGGCGTGCGTGTGCACGTCGATCGCGACGAGGTCGTCAACGTTCACACCGCGGTCCTCCGAGCCCTCCGTCGTCCGGTCGATGCCGTCCTGCCAGCTCGCGGGACGCATCCCGGCCATCGCGTCGGCGTATCTGAATTCAATACCTTAGCCCGTGGGCCCGGCCCGGGGACCGATCCCGCCCGGCGGCTGGGCGAGCCGCGAGCCGGGTGGTCGCGGGGGACCCGGTGACGGCGGCGGCGGTCCCGGTGGTTGGCCTGTACTGGACCTTGGCCGGGCCGGTCGAGGTGCCCGCGGGCCGCGAATGGAGCCTGTTCGACTTTCGCGACCGGTGCGAGGAGGCCGCGAGGGCGGGCTTCAGCGGCATCGGCCTCTGGCACGCCGACCTGGAGCACGTGCTGGCCACCCGGAGCCTGGCCGAGATGAAGCAGATCCTGGACGACAACGGCCTGGTCCACACCGAGCTGGAGTTTCTCTGCGACTGGTTCCTCGGACCCGGCGATGAACGCCGGCAGGCGTCCGACGCGCGGCGCAGGCTGCTGCTGCGGGCGGCCGCGGCGCTCGGCGCGCACCATGTCAAGGTGGGCAACCTGTTCGGGGTGCCCTGCGCGATCGGCCAGCTAGCCGACGAATTCGCGGCGCTCTGCGCCGAGGCGGCCAGGCGGACAACGGCGAAGATCGTCTATGAGTTCATGCCTTTCGACGCCAACGTGAACAGCATCGATACCGCCCTCGCCGTGGTCGAGGGCGCCGGGGCCGGCAACGGCGGCCTCGCGATCGACACCTGGCACATGGGGAAACTCAGAGTTCCGCCTGACGACCTCGGCCGCATCCCGGCGCGCTACCTGTCCTGGGTAGAGCTGAGCGACGGGCAGGCCGCGGACATGCCGGACCTGTCCGACGAGTGCCTGAACCACCGCAAGCTCCCCGGCGAGGGCGAACTCGGCGTGGACCGCTACGTGGCGGCCGCCCGGGCGCGCGGCTACGCCGGGCCGTGGGGGGTCGAGGTCCTGTCGGCCGAGCTTCGCAGCCTTCCCATGCGGGAGATGTACCGGCGGGCCTACCAGGCGACCGCCGCCCAGTTCGAGCCGGCGCCCGGCCGGGCGCGGCCGTAGCGAACGGAAGGAGCCCCGCGTGTCTGGTACCGAAGAGCCGGCCGGCCTCGACGCGGACCGGCTCATCTGGATCTTCACCCAGATGGTCCGGATCAGGGAGTTCGAAGAGCGGGTCAAGGCGACGTTCACCGAGCACCCGGGCGTGATCCGGGGGCACACCCACCTGGCCGACGGGGCCGAGGCGTCGATCGTCGGGTCGCTGGCCGCGCTCGGCCCGCGAGACCAGGTGATGGCGACCTACCGGTGTCACGGCTACCCGCTGGCGCTCGGCACGCCGGCCAGGGTGATGATGGCCGAGATCTATGGCCGGGCGACCGGCCTTTGCGGCGGCTACGGCGGGTCGATGCACCTGACCGACCCCGGACGCGGGTTCCTCGGCACCTCCGGCATCGTCGGCCAGGGCATCCCGCAGGCCACCGGCGTCGCCTACGCGGCCCAGATCCGCGGCGAGGGCCAGGTGGTGGCGTGCTTCTTCGGCGACGGCGCCTCCAAGCAGGGCGCGTTTCACGAATCGCTGAACCTCGCGTCGCTGTGGCGGCTGCCGATCGTCTACGTGCTGGAGAACAACGGCTACAACGTGGTGACCCGGGCCGAGCAGGAGGACGCGAACGCCGCGGCCGGCGAGCCGCTCGCGGTCAAGGCCCGGGCCTACAGCATGCCGGGGGTGACCGTGGACGGCGGCGACCCGGTCGCGGTGCACCGGGTGGTCGCGGCGGCCGTGGCCAGGGCCAGGGCGGGCCAGGGCCCGACGCTGGTCGAGTCGACGATCTACCGGCTGAGCGCGCACGGCAACACCATCGCGCCGCCCGGAGTGCCGTTGCACTTCCCCGAGCACGAGGCGGTGGAGGTCTTCGGCGCGGTGGAGGAGTACGAGGCGGCCAAGCGGGGCGATCCGGTGCCGCGGATGCGCGCGACCCTCGTAGGGGACGGAACGCTCAGTTCCTCGGCAGCCGACCAGATCGCCGAATCGGCCCGCGCGGAGATGGCTGAGGCGGTGCAGTTCGGCCTGCGCAGCCCGTTCCCCAGTCCCGAAGAAGCCGTCAACTTCGTCTACGCCGACCAGCCCTAGGGGGACGACCCCCGACGACCCCCTTGCCACCCCTCTGCCGCGGAGCCAGGCTCCGCGAAGAATAGGAGCCAGACCATGCCACGGGAGCTTCCCTACATCGGGGCGATCAACGAGGCGCTGCGGCTGGAGATGGCGCGCGACGACCGCGTGCTGTACTTCGGCCAGAACATCGCCACCACCGAGGCGGACCCGTTCCTCAGCGAGTTCGGGCCGGACCGGGTGCGGACCACGCCGATCTCGGAGACCGCCGAGATCGGGATGGGGGTCGGCGCCGCGCTGGCCGGGTACCGGCCTGTGGTCGAGCTGTACATGGCCGAGTTCATGCTCGTGGCCATGGACCAGGTGGTCAACGAGGCGCCCAGGCTGCGCTACATGACCGGCGGCCAGGTGACGGTGCCGCTGGTGCTCAAGGCCGGGTACGGCTTCACGGCCGGCTGGGCCGGGCAGCATACCGGGTCCATCTACGGCATGTTCATGGGCGTCCCGGGGCTCAAGGTGGCGCTTCCGGCCACGCCCGCCGACGCCAAGGGGCTGCTCGCTACCGCGATCCGCGACGACAACCCGGTCTGCTTCTTCCACCATTACCTGCTGACGCTGGAGCCGGGCGAGGTCCCGGAGGGCGAGTACCTGGTCCCGTTCGGCCAGGCCGCCGTGCGGCGCGCGGGCGGGGACGTGACGATCGTCGCCACCGGCTGGATGGTCGGGCGGGCGCTCGCGGCCGCCGGCCGGCTGGCCGCCGAGGGCATCGAGGCCGAGGTGATCGACCCGCGCACGATCGCGCCGCTGGACACGGCGACGATCCTGGAATCGGTGGCCAAGACCGGCCGCCTGGTGCTCGTCGACCAGGCGACCCGGCACGGGTCCGCGTCCGCGGTCATCGCCGCCGAGGTCGCCGAGGCCGGGTTCGGGTCGCTGCGCGCCCCGATCAGGCAGGTGACCGCGCTGGACGCGACCATCCCGTACAGCAAGCCGATGGAGGACTACCTGCTGCCGGACGAGGACAAGATCCTGGCGGCGGTCCGGGGCGTGCTCGGGGTCACGCCCGCGGCCGCGGGCTGACGTAGTCCGGCCGCCGATGAATGGGCCCTTTGGTCACTCCGGCGGGCACCAGAGCCACATTCACGGCGGCCCGGACGCGCACTAGCCCTGGGGCTCGTACAAGACCTCCACCGTTTGGCCGGGGTCGACCGTCAGCGTGTTGTCGAACACGGGCGGGCCGTTGCCGACCGCGGTCACGGTGATCGTGACGGTCTCGCCGTTCGTGAGATTGCCGGTCGCCGGGCTCACGCTCAGCCCGGTGGGGCCGGTGATCGTGAACGACACCGAGCCGCCCTCGGCGGTCAGCGTGAACGTCGCGGACGACCCGAGGTCCGCGAGCCTGATCGTGCCCGGGTCTGGCGGCTCCAGCATGCCCGGCGTCGGCGGGGGCGTGGGCGAACTCTTGGTGGTCGGGGAGGGCGTGGGCTTCGGCTTCTTGGCCTTGGTGGGCGACGGGGCCGGGCTCGTGGGGCTCGGCGCGGCCGTGGGGGACGCCGTCGCCGCGCTGCTGGCGGGCGCTCGGGTCGGCGACGGGGAGCCGGGCGGTCCGGTCGAGGGCACGGAGGTACCCGGGCCGGTGGCCGCAGCCGTCGCCGA
>JASIJN010000554.1 GCA_030050125.1 Streptosporangiaceae bacterium
CGGAAAGCTCAGCGCAGGGCGAGGGCCGCGGCCCGGGCGGCGCCAGGCAGCGCCCCGGCGATCCGGCCGATGGCCTCGTCGTCGTGCGCCGCGGACAGGAACCAGGCCTCGTAAGGGGACGGCGGCAGGTAGACCCCCCGGTCCAGCATGGCGTGAAAGAACGCGGCGTAGGCCGCGGACGACTGGCCGCGTGCCTCGCCGAAGTCCCGCACCGGGCCGGTGACGCCCAGGAAGACCGAGAACAGGCTGCCCGCCTCCTGCAGCCGGAACGGCACGCCCGCGGCGGTCAGCGCGTCGGCGGCCAGCCGGGCCACTTCCGCGGCGGCCCGGTCCACCCGCTGGTACACCTCGCCGGTGCAGGCCCGCAGCGTGGCCAGTCCGGACGCGGTGGCCAGCGGGTTGCCGGACAGCGTGCCCGCCTGGTACACCGGCCCGGCGGGCGCCAGCCGGTCCATGATCTCTTCCCGGCCGCCGAACGCCGCCGCGGGCAGCCCGCCGCCCATCACCTTGCCGAACGTCATCAGGTCGCCGGCCACCCGCTCGCGCCCGTACCAGCCGGAGCGGGTGACCCGGAACCCGGTCAGCACCTCGTCCATGATCAGCAGGGCGCCGTACTCACGGCACAGCCCGGCGAGCAGCTCGTTGAACCCCGACGCGGGCGGCACGACGCCCATGTTCGCCGGGCAGGCCTCGGTGATCACGCAGGCGATCTCGTCCGGCTGGGCCGCGAACGCCTGCCGGACCGCCTCGCCGTCGTTGTACGGCAGCACCAGGGTGTCGGCGGCCGCCGCCCCGGTCACCCCGGGCGAGTCGGGCAGCGCGAACGTGGCCACGCCGGAACCGGCCGCGGCCAGCAGCGCGTCCACGTGCCCGTGGTAGCAGCCGGCGAACTTGATCACGAGCCTCCGGCCGGTGAAACCGCGGGCCAGTCGCAGCGCCGCCATGGTCGCCTCGGTGCCGGAGCTGACCAGCCGGACCTTGTCCACCGGCGTCCGCGCGACCAGTTCCTCGGCCAGCTCGACCTCGCCCTGGGTGGCGGTGCCGAACGAGGTGCCAAGGGACAGGGCCCGCCGCACCGACTCGATGACCGCGGGGTAGGCATGCCCCAGGATCATCGGGCCCCAGGAGCAGACCAGGTCGACGTACTCGCGCCCGTCCACGTCGGTCAGGTAAGGCCCCTGCCCGGAGGCCATGAACACCGGCGTGCCGCCCACCGAGCCGAACGCGCGCACCGGCGAGTTCACCCCGCCGGGCGTGACCGCGCAGCCGCGCCGGAACAGCTCTTCGGAGAGCTTTCCTGGTTCCGGTTGGTCGGTCATCAGCCATTGTCCTCGCAGGCGTCGGCCAGGAACCCCAGCAGCCGCAGCCCGTCCGGCAGCGGCCCGCCGTCCGGCGGGCGCAGCCAGTACGCCTTGTGCGCGCCCGCGTCGCGAGACGGCGGAGCGAGCACGTAGCTGTTGCGGCAGTGCCAGCGCAGCCCGGCCACCTCGGGGTTCACCTCGGGCTCGCAGTCGAGGTGACAGGACCACCACTCGTCCTCGTCGGCGGGGGTGCCCCGGGTCGCGACAAAAAACAAGGCCCGGTCCCCCGCGCTGATCGCGACGGGACCGGGCCGGATCGCGGACCGCTCCATCTGGGTAAGTGCCGCGGCTCCCGCCCTGGCGGGCACGTCCAGGACATCGAATACCCGGCCGGTGACCAGGATCACGTTGCCCTCGGGCCTGGCCATCCACCACCGGCCCACCAGCTCGGGATCCGCGCTGGCCTGGACCTGCCAGGCCGGGGACAGCGGATGCGCGCCGGGAGCGGGACAGCCGATCCGGTCACAGCAGCAGGCGCGCGGCGCCTCGCCGTGGTACGGCGAGCGGCCGGGCGGGTAGGCACCCAGGCACACCGGCCAGCCCATGGCGGCGTACTCGGCGGCGGCGGCGGCGGTCCGCCCGACGGTCCTGCGTCGGCTGCGGCGCAGTACCGTCTCCACCATCGGCTCCAATCCCGCTCGCTGACGTGTATCCACCGATAATGCCGGGCCGGTTCCGCGCCCCGCCGACCGCCCCCGGGACGAGACCCAGACGTTGTGGAACAGAGACTGCAAAGTGACGCCGGTGCGGTGAACCAATCGCCGCCCGGCCGCGTCGGCCTCCGTTTAGCGGCCGTGGCCAGGCCATAGCCCGACTGGCGCCGCCGCCCGCCGCCATCCGCGCGGCCCGCTGGCAGCGCCAATACCCACAAGCAGCACATCAACCATCGCCTGAGGCCACCGCGATTCCCCCCGAACCACCACCCCCGCCCGGCCACCCCTCCCCAAACGCCCCCTGCCCCATACCACTAAGCCGGACGGATCTCCCGCCCGGCCACCCGTCTGCCCCCGCCGACAACCCCCGCCCGGCTTTCCTCCCCAAACCATCATCTTTCCCCTAAACCACCAACCTTCCCCCGGCCACCCGTCTGCCCCCGCCCGCGCCCCCACCCCGTCCGCCGTATCGCTGGCGCCGCTCCTTCAAGATCATTTTGACTTCTCACGGTTTTTGTTGGCGCAAACCATCGCAAATTAGGGCACCGGGTTAACGAAAGCCGTGAGAAGTGGTAGTGATCAAGAACGTGATCCCGGCAAATAGGGTTATAACCGGCATCGGCTGGACCACCCGGGGGCGGCGGAACCGTGCCGGTGAGCCGACATGGTCGGTAGCTGGGTGGGCGGGGCAAACGTC
>JASIJN010000555.1 GCA_030050125.1 Streptosporangiaceae bacterium
TGGGGCGTGGCGTCGCTGCCCGCCGAGCCGGGCCGGGATACCTCGCGCATCCTGGCCGCCGCGGCCGCGGGGGAACTTGGCGCGATGGTGGTCGCGGGCGTGGATCCCGGCGACCTGCCGGACCCGGCGGCGGCCCTCGACGCGCTCGAGGCCACCCCGTTCCTGGTCAGCCTGGAGCTGCGGGTCAGCGCGGTGACCGACCGCGCGGACGTGGTGCTGCCGGTCGCCGCGGTCGCGGAGAAGCCCGGCACGTTCGTGAACTGGGAGGGCCGGCCGGGCTCGTTCGGGGCCGCGCTGGCCGTGCCGTCGGTGCGCGGCGACCTGCACGTGCTGAACGTCCTGGCCGACGAGATGGACGTCCACCTGGGGCTGCCCGACGCCGCCGCCGCCCGAAGAGAGCTGGCGGGACTGGGCGTACTGTCCGGGGCCGTCAGGGATACGGGAACTACCGGAACGCCGGATGCGTGGGCCGGCCGGCCGGCCCACGCCCCGGGCACTACCGTGCCCGGGGCCGCCAACACCCTCACCACCATCCCCGGCCACGCCCTGCTCGCAACCTGGCACAGCCTGCTGGACGCGGGCCGGATGCAGGACGGCGAGCCGAACCTGGCGGGCACGGCGCGCCAGGCCGTGGCGAGGATGTCGGCGGCGACCGCGGCGGAAGCCGGGGTCGGCGACGGGGGTAAGGTCACTGTTGCCACCGAGCGCGGGACCATCACCGTGGCCGCCGAGATCGCGGACATGCCGGACCGGGTGGTCTGGCTGCCGACCAACTCGGCAGGCTGCGCGGTGCGCGGCACGCTCGGCGTCGGCCACGGAAGCCTCGTCACCGTGAGGAGCGCAGAATGACAGGCCTGGCCGCCTCGGCGTCGGCCGCAGGCAGCACCCCCACGCTGGCCGACTTCGTGGACCAGCCGTGGTGGCTGATCATCATCAAGGTGCTGGCGATCTTCCTGTTCCTGCTGCTCGGCACGCTGATCGCGATCTGGGCCGAGCGACGGGTGCTGGGCCGGATGCAGGCCAGGCCGGGGCCCAACCGCGCGGGCAAGTTCGGGCTGCTGCAGTCGCTGATGGACGGCATCAAGCTGCCCCTCAAGGAGGACATCGTCCCCCGCGGGGTCGACAAGGTGCTGTTCTGGCTGGCGCCGGCGATTTCGGTGATCCCGGCGTTCATCAGCTTCGCGGTCATACCGTTCGGGCCCATCGTCTCGATCGCCGGGGTCCGCACCCCGCTGCAGCTCGCCGATCTTCCGGTCGCCGTGCTGCTGGTGCTCGCGATGAGCTCGATGGGCGTGTACGGGATCGTGCTGGCCGGCTGGTCCGCGTCGTCGCCCTACGCGCTGCTCGGCGGGCTCCGCTCGTCGGCGCAGGTGATCAGCTACGAGATCGCGATGGCGCTGTCGTTCGTCCCGGTCTTCCTGTACTCGGGGTCGCTGTCCACCTCCGCGATCGTGGCCGCGCAGGCGCACGGGACCGAGTTCCACTGGTTCGGCGCGGGCCTGCACTACCCGTCCTGGTTCGCGGTGCTGCTGCTGCCGTCGTTCCTGATCTACCTGATCACGATGGTCGGCGAGACCAACCGGCTGCCGTTCGACCTGCCCGAGGGCGAGGCGGAGCTGGTCGGCGGGTACCACACCGAGTACTCCTCGCTCAAGTTCGCGCTGCTCCAGCTGGCCGAGTACTGCAGCGTGATCACCGTCTCCGGGCTGGCCACCACGCTGTTCCTGGGCGGCTGGCAGGCGCCATGGCCGATCTCGGTGTGGCCGGGCGCGAACGTCGGCTGGTGGCCGCTGCTGTGGTTCCTGATCAAGATCTGCCTCTTCGTGTTCTTCTTCTTCTGGCTCCGCGGCTCACTGCCCAGGATCCGGTACGACCAGCTGATGAGGCTGGGCTGGAAGGTGCTCATTCCGTCCGCGCTCGGGTGGACGCTGATGATCGCCACGATCCGGGTCTGGCGCCGCCAGGGCGGCAGCACCGGCGTCTACATCGTGGCGGGCCTCATCGTCGCCGCGCTGCTGCTGCTCGCCTGGGGCTGGGATGTGTCCGCGGCCAACCGGCTCCGGCGGGCCGAGGAGATCGGCGCCGCCGACGTCTCGGCCGAGACCGAGCCGGGGACGTTCCCGGTCCCGCCCATGGACCTGCCGCACTATCACGGGGTTGGCGTCGCCCCGGCGGGATCGAACCCGGTCCCGGCCGCGGCGACCGACGCCGCCTCGAGGAACGAGGTCACCGGTGCTTGACTTCCTCAACCCGGTCAAGGGATTCGGCATCACCTTCCGGCAGATGTTCCGGAAGGTCGACACCGTACAGTACCCGGAGGAGAAAAAGCCGACCGCGCCCCGGTTCCACGGCCGTCACCAGCTGAACCGCTGGCCGGACGGGCTGGAGAAGTGCATCGGCTGCGAGCTGTGCGCCTGGGCCTGCCCGGCCGACGCCATCTACGTCGAGGGTGCCGACAACACCGAGGACGAGCGGTATTCCCCCGGCGAGCGATACGGCCGCGTCTACCAGATCAACTACCTGCGGTGCATCCTGTGCGGGCTCTGCATCGAGGCCTGCCCCACCCGCGCGCTGACCATGACCAACGAGTACGAGCTCGCGGACGACAACCGGGAGAGCCTGATCTGGACCAAGGAGCAGCTCGTCGCCCCGCTGCAGCCGGGCATGGAGGCCCCGCCGCACCCGATGCGCCTGGGCGAGACCGAGCAGGACTACTATCGCCTCGGCTCGTCCGGGGTCGTGGGTAACCCGCGCATCGCCGAAGAGGGCCGCTTCGGAACGGACGACCGATGAACCACGGCATGGTCCTGGCGGTCGGCGCGGCCGCGGAGACGCAGACCCTCGCGTTCTGGGTGCTGGCCGTGCTGGCCGTGGCGGGCGCCCTCGGCATGATCCTGGCCCGGCGCGCGGTGCACTGCGCGGTGCTGCTCGCGGGCGTGATGCTGTCCCTGGCCGTGCTGTATGCGCTGCAGGGCGCACCGTTCCTGGCCTTCGTCCAGGTGATCGTGTACACCGGCGCGGTGCTGATGCTGTTCCTGTTCGTCCTCATGATCATCGGGGTCAGCTCCACCGACTCGATCGTGGAGACGATCAGGGGGCAGCGGCTGGCCGCCGCGGTGGTCGGCATCGGCCTGCTGGTCCTGCTCTCCCTGGTCATCGGGCACGCTGCGATCGGCCCGGCGTCATCGTCCGGGACGGCCTACTCTTCGGGCAACCTGCAGGGGCTGGCCACGCTCATCTTCACCACCTACGTGTTCCCGTTCGAGGTGACCAGCGCCCTGCTGATCACGGCGGCGCTGGGCGCCATGGTGCTGACGCACCGGGAACGCACCACGCCCAAGCCGACCCAGCGGGAGCTGGCCCGGCGCCGGGTGACCAGCGGGCGGCCGACGCCGCTGCCCGGCCCGGGCACGTACGCCCGGCACAACGCGGTGGACATGCCCGCGCTGCTGCCCGACGGCTCGCCGTCCCAGCTGTCGGTGAGCCCGGTGATCGCGGGCCGGGGAGCCGAGCTTCGGCCCGGCGAGCTCGGGGGCCCGCTGCCCGAGATCGCCCCGGGTGAGGTGCTGCCGCCGGACAGCGACGGCGGCCAGGCAAAGGACGACGAGCGCGAGGGGGCACGATGGTAGACCCGGCCCACTACGTGGCGCTGTCGGTGATCCTCTTCGTGATCGGCGGCGTCGGCGTACTGATCCGCAGGAACGCGATCATCATCTTCATGTGCGTGGAGCTGATGCTGAACGCGGTGAA
This sequence comes from Streptosporangiaceae bacterium, assembly GCA_030050125.1. The sequence goes on from JASIJN010000555.1 coordinate 3,751, forward strand.
CCTGGCCTTCGTGTCGTTCGCCCGGATGCACGGCAACCTTGACGGGCAGGTCATCGCGTTCTTCGTGATGGTGGTGGCCGCGGCCGAGGTGGTGGTCGGCCTGGCCATCCTGACCTCGATCTTCCGGGCCCGCCGGTCGGCGTCGGTGGACGACGCGAACCTGCTGAAGTATTGACCCGGCCCCGGGCCGCGGCCCGGGGCCTCCCGGGGAGGCACAGTGTCTCCCCGGGCCTACACAGTAGAAGGAGTAGCCAGTGACGGGCTCTGTCGCGGGCGCGCCGTCGGCCGCGGTGATGACCACCGTGTCCGCCATCGGCGTCCAGCGCGCCGCGTGGCTGCTGCTGGCCTTCCCCGTGGCCGGAGCGATAATCCTGCTGCTGGGCGGGAAGCGCAGCAACTCCTGGGGACACCTGGTCGGCGTGGCCATGCCGGTCGCGGCGTTCATCTACGGCCTGATCGCGTTCGTCGCGATGCTCGGCTACCCGGCCAGCCAGCGCAGCAGGGACCTGACGCTGTACTCCTGGATCCCGGTCGCCGGGTTCAAGGTGAACATCGGGCTGCTGCTGGACCCGCTGTCGATCTGCTTCGTGCTGCTGATCACCGGCGTCGGCTCGCTGATCTTCATCTTCGCGGTCGGCTACATGGCGGAGGACCCGGAACGGCGGCGGTTCTTCGCCTACATGAACCTGTTCCTGGCCGCGATGCTGCTGCTCGTGCTGGCCGACAACTACCTCGCCCTCTACGCGGGCTGGGAGGGCGTGGGCCTGGCCTCCTACCTGCTGATCGGGTTCTGGCAGTACAAGCCGGCCGCGGCGACCGCGGCGAAGAAGGCGTTCATCGCCAACCGGGTCGGTGACGCCGGGCTGTCCATAGCGATCATGCTGATGTTCGCGACGTTCGGCACGGT
>JASIJN010000556.1 GCA_030050125.1 Streptosporangiaceae bacterium
CGCGCGCAGCCCGAGCAGCGCCGCAACGGCCGCCGCGGCCATGATGCCGCCCATCACGTAGAGCACCACCTGGGTGGACTGGGCGAAGTCCAGCCGGAAGAAGTGCGGGATCGACGCGACGCTGGCGCTGGCGCTGCCGTGCGACTGGGACAGGCTCGCCGCCTCGGCGGCCGCGCGGCTGGCCGGCACGCCCAGGGCGGTCAGCGAGGTGGTGAGGTGGCTGCGCAGTTCGGTGACCAGGATCGTGCCGAGTATGGCCAGGCCCATGCTGGCCGCGTAGTTGCGGACCGTCTGGGTGATGCCGGTGGCCTCGCCGTAGGAGAGCCGGCTGGCCCGGTTGACCGCGTCGGTGCTGGACGGCCCGAGCATGAAGCCCATGCCGGCCCCGGCCAGGACGATGTACCACTGCTGCGCGCTGAAGCTGAGCGAGGTGACCTTCCCGCCCCACAGGAAGAACCCCACCGCGCCCAGCACGCAGCCGATCAGGACCGGCCGCTTGGCCCCGACCCGGTCCAGCATCCGCCCGCCGATCTGCGCGGCGATCACGAAGCCGATGAAGAAGTACAGCAGGATGATGCCGGCCTGGGACGACGACTTGCCCAGCGAGATCTGCGCGTACTCGCTCGCGAAAAAGAACACCGGGATGAACGCCAGGTTGGTGATCCCGAGCACCAGGTTCTCGACCAGGAACGGCCGGATGCGGAAGATGCTGACCCGCATCAGCGGCTGCTCGGTGCGCATCTCGACGAAGTAGAACAGCACCAGCAGCAGCAGGCCGACCGCGATGGACAGCCAGATCAGCGGGTTGCGCCAGCCCCAGATCGACGACTGCTGGAACCCGAACACGCTCAGCGCCACGCCCAGCGCGATCAGCGCCAGCCCCCGGTAGTCGATCCGGGCGGGCCGGTGGTCGGTGACCGGCCGCGAGATCGCGATCAGCACCAGCGCGACAAGCGCGACCGGGATGTTCACCCAGAAGATCGCGCGCCAGGTCCACTGGGTGAGGTAGCCGCCCAGCACCGGGCCGATCGCCGTCAGCCCGCCGGCGATGCCGAAGAACAGGGCCAGCGCCTTCCCCCGCTGGCGCAACTCGAAGGTCTGTACCACGATGGCCAGGGCCGCCGGGAACATGATCGCCCCGCCCACGCCCTGGACGACGCGGAAGATCACGATCCACGCCTCGGCCAGGCCGCCCTTGGGCGTCAGCCCGCAAAACGCCGACGCGCCGGCGAACACGATGACGCCGATTGTCACCATCTTCGTGTGGCCGAGGGTGTCGGCCAGCCGGCCGCCGAACGCGAACAGGGCGCTGAGCGACAGCAGGTAGGCGTTGACCATCCACTGGACGCCGGTGCTGGTCAGGCCGAGTTCCCGCTGGATGTTCGGGACCGCGATGGACACGATCGTCTGGTCGATGAAGGTCATCGCGACGGCGAAGATCATTGCTGCCAGGATCAGGTTGCGCGGCCGGCCGCCCGAAGCAGTGCTGACTGTCATGACCCCCCCACGGGCACCGATGGCCCGCGCCCGGAAACGTCGCCTATGTGCACATCACGCTACGCCACCGGGTCGCGGCCGAGGAAGGCGACGAGCCGGTCGCCGGGCCCGGCGTCCGGGGCCGCGGCGACCGGCGCGGCGAACAGGGGCTCGCGGCAGGCCCCGCCGACCAGCAACGGGGCGATCACGAGCAGGTCGGCGGCCAGGCGCCGCGGGATGGGCCGGGCCGGCCCGCACGCGCGCGAGATGTCCCACCCGTGCAGGGTCACCTCGAGGGCACCCAGCGCCGCCACGGTGCTGAGCGTAATGGCCCGGTCGCCGATGCTGATGACGCGGTCACCGTGATCGCCGGGGCCGCGGGACCGGCACGCCTCGGCGAGCCCGCGGGCGCGATCGCGAAACGTCGCGGCAAGGTCGACGCCCGGCGGCTCCTCGGACGGCCACTCGCTGACCCGGCCGGCGCCGGCCGCCTCGTGCAGCGCGGCCAACGAGTCGTTGAGGTGCCGCAGCAGCGTGCGCAGATCCCAGCCGCGACACGGAGTCGGCCGGGACAGCAGGCCGGGCGTGATCGCGTCGGCAGCGGCGACGGCGTAGCCGATGGCCGGCCGCAGCAGCGCGGGTCCGGCCCCGGCCAGCGTGATCGCGCCCCCCGCCCTGGTTATCGCCGGCATCGTCCTCCTCGGGATCCTCTGGGGCCGTCGCTTGCCCTCTCCCCTACAGATCCCGCCCGGGGACGAAACTCATCGGCGCGGCGTCAGGCGATTCGGGTCAGGCGTCCTGCGGGCGGCGCCGGCGCAGGCTGATCTGGTAACCCAGGCCGAACAGCAGAACCAGGCCCAGGCCCCCGAGCGCCATCCGCGCTAACGGGCCGGGCCTGGCCGGCATCGGGGTGAGGCTGGCGGCATTGTGCACGGAAACTCCCGTCGAGAACGTTGGCTAACGGCGCAGGCGACCGCGGATGCGGACGGATACCCGCGACGCCATTTCCCCGTATTTGTATTGAAGCTACTCTGTAACTCATCAGTAGGCTCTCAGCGCGACACGAGTTTGCCGAGCATTGCCGAGAGATTAGGGCTGTTTGAAGATGTCGGCTGGCCGCTGTTAACCGGATTACGC
>JASIJN010000557.1 GCA_030050125.1 Streptosporangiaceae bacterium
TGGCGGGACAGGACCAGCGCGGCGGGCTCGTGGCGCAGCGCGCCGACCACGCGCCAGGTCTCGGAGGCCTCATTCGCGTCGGCGGGCCGGAACACCAGCAGCCCGGGCATGGCCCGCAGCGAGGCCAGCTGCTCGACCGGCTGGTGGGTGGGGCCATCCTCGCCCAGGCCGATCGAGTCGTGGGTGAAGATGTGCAGGACCGGGATCTCCATCAGGGCCGACAGCCGCATCGCGCCGCGGGCATAGTCGGAGAAGGTCAGGAACGTCGACCAGAACGGCCGCACCTTGGTCAGCGCCAGCCCGTTGGAGATCGCGGCCGAGGCGTGCTCGCGGATGCCGTAGTGCAGGTTGCGGCCGCCGTGGTCGTCGGGCTCGAAGTCGCCGGTCCCGTCGAACGTCAGCCGGGTCTTGGTCGACGGCGTGAGGTCGGCGGAGCCGCCGATCAGCCAGGGAATGTGCCGGCCCACCGCGTTCTGCGCCTGCGCCGAGGAGTCCCGGGTGGCGATCCCCTTCGGGTCGGCCGGGAACACCGGCAGGTCGGCGTCCCAGTCGTCGGGCAGCGTGCGGTGCTGCATCCGCTCGATCTCCTCGGCCAGCTCCGGGTAGGCGCCGCGGTAGGCGTCGAACCCGGCCTGCCAGGCCGTCCGGGCGTCTCGGCCGCGCCGGCCGATGCCGTCGGCGAACCAGTCGTAGATTCCCTCCGGGACGTAAAATTCCACGTCCTCGGGCATGCCGAGGAACCGCTTGGTCGCGCGCACGGCGTCTTCGCCCAGGGCCTCGCCGTGCGCCTTGGGGCTGTCCTCGACCGGCGAGCCGTAGCCGATGTGGCTGTGCACCAGCATCAGCGTGGGCCGCTCGTGCTCGGTCCGGAACGAGTGCAGTGCCCGGGCCACCTGGCCGAGGTCGTTCACGTCGGCGACCGTGGTCACGTTCCAGCCGTAGGCGATGAAGCGCGCCGCCACGTCCTCGGTGAACGTGATGTCGGTGTGGCCCTCGATCGTGACCCGGTTCGAGTCGTAGATCCAGCACAGGTTGGACAGCTGCAGGTGGCCGGCCACCGAGGCCGCCTCCGACGAGATGCCCTCCATCATGCAGCCGTCGCCGGCCAGCGCGTACACGTCGAAGTCGAACATGGTGAAGTCGTCGAGGTTGTAGCGGGCGGCCAGCCACCGGCCGGCGATGGCCATCCCGACCGAGGTCGCGACGCCCTGGCCGAGCGGGCCGGTCGTCGCCTCCACGCCGCTGGTCAGCCGGTACTCGGGGTGGCCCGGGCAGTGCGAGCCCAGCTGGCGGAACGTCTTCAGGTCCTCCATGGTGACGGCCTGCGTGCCGAGCACCTCGTAGTCGGGGTCGACCGCCCGCACCCCGGTCAGGTGCAGCAGCGACCAGAGCAGCGCGGAGGCGTGCCCCTCGGAGAGCACGAACCGGTCGCGGTTGGGCCAGATCGGGTCGGCGGGATCGAACCGCAGCACGTTCTGCCACAGCGCGTAGGCGACGGGCGCGATGCCCATCGGGGTCCCCGGGTGCCCGGAGTTGGCCTTCTGCACCGCGTCCATGCACAGGCCACGGATGGTGTTGATGGACAGCGTGTCGAGGTCGGTCGCGGTCGTGGTCAAGCTGACCTCCGGGGGGACTTAAGCGGACGTCTGCCGGGCGTCGCCGGGCTGGTCGGCCCGGCTCTCGTATTCCGGGCCCAGGATCTCGGCGCCCCCGGATGACGGAACCATTCCGCTCCGGTCGTGGCTGCCAATCTCGGCCGGGATGGTCATGCGCTTGTCGGTGAGATGGTCCCAGAGCTCCAGACGCGCGCGCATCGGCTCGGCGATCTTATCGAGGTAGTATCCCGGGATCTCGTAGATCAAGTGCCCGGCCAGCGCGTTTCCCGGCGCCAGCTCGAACGGCATGACGATCGGGGTCAGGCCCAGCGACGGCGGCAACGCCCAGTCCGGCGGCGGGCACACCGCCTCGCCCACGCGCCCCCACGAGCCCGGCTCCAGCCTGACGTACAGCAGCACGGTCAGGCTGGCGGGCTGGCCCGGGCCGGCGTTCTTGAACCGCGCGTGGAACGACCGCAGCCGCGCGGGCACGGCCAGGCCGGACTCGGACTCGCGCTGGGTGTCGATCGAGCCCGTGCCGTAGATCTCGAGCTCGACATCCGGGAACTCGGGCCGGATCACGGGCGGGAAAGGCCAGCCTTTGACCGCTCCGAAGAGGCAGGTATAGGACGCGATAAAGCAGATCAGCGCGCCCAGCATCCACCCGTTGATGAAGAGCGAGTAATGTGCCTGCTTCGCGAAATACGCCACGGCAACGGCGGTCAGGAAAACGAAGAGCGTCAGGAACAGGGCGCCGAGCCACAGCCACAGTCCACGGTAGGATCGCACGGCCGGGAGTCTACGCTGATCGGGGCAAATTCCCACGCCCGTCCCGGCCAGGAGCCCGACCATTGAACCCACACGACCTCGCCGCCGTCCCGTTCGCGGCGTCGCTGACCCGGCACAGCGGCGGCCTGGCGCCGGACACCGACTACGACGGCGTGCACTTCGACCAGCTGGGCTTCGACGAGCCGCGTGCGGCGGGCAGCCGGTTCCTCGAATGCGCCTTCACCGGGGTGGCCTTCCAGGGCGGGCGCCTGACCAAGGCCAGGTTCCGCGACGTCTGGCTGCGCGACGTGCGGCTGGTCGCGACCGGCCTGGCCGAGACCCAGTGGACCGACGTGACCGTGACCGGCAGCGTGGCCGCGGGAGCCGAGGTGTTCGGCGCCGAGCTGCGCCGGGTCACGCTGCGCGGCTGCAAGCTCGACTCGGTCAACTTCCGCGGGTCGGCGCTCACCGAGGTGACGTTCGACGGCTGCGAGCTGCGGGACGTGGACTTCAAGGACGCGACGCTGACCCGCACCGCGTTCCCTGGCTCCCGGCTGACCAGGACGGACCTCACCGGGGTCCGGATGGACGGGACCGACCTGCGCGACGCCGAGCTCGGCATCATCATCGGCCCGGAGTCGCTGCGCGGCGCCGTCATCGGCGCCGCGCAGCTGATCCAGCTGGCCCCGGTCCTGGCCCAGACCCTGGGCATCACCGTCCGCGACGACTAGCCTGGGCCTGCCATGGGGGATGTCCCGGCTGACCTGGCCGCCCACCCGGACCGGCTGCGCTGGAACGCCAGGTACGAGGCCGGCTTCGCCGGCTCGTTCGAGCCGCATCCGCTGGCGGAGGCGGCCCTGGCGCTGCCGCTGCCGGACGGTCCGGTGGCCGATCTCGCCTGCGGTGCGTCGGGCAGCGCGCTGCTGGCCGCTGCGGCCGGGCGCCAGGTCACCGCAGTCGACGTCTCCGAGATAGCGCTGGGCCTGCTGGCCGCCGAGGCGGAGCGACGCGGTCTGGGCGGCCTGATCGCCTGCGTGCAGGCCGACCTCGGGACGTGGCGCCCGGCGCCGGACCGCTACGCGCTCGTGCTGTGCACCGGGTACTGGGACCGGGCGCTGTTCCCGGCCGCCGCGGACGCGGTGGCGGCGGGCGGAGCGCTCGGCTGG
>JASIJN010000069.1 GCA_030050125.1 Streptosporangiaceae bacterium
TTCATCATGGCCGCCAACTCGTGGATGCAGCACCCGGTCGGCTACGTCCTGAACAAGGCACGTCAGCCGCAGCTCAACGACATCTGGGCGCTGTTCACCAACCCGGTGTTCGTGTGGGGCTACGCCAAGGTGCTGTTCGCGTCGCTGGTCACCGGGGCGGCGATCATGCTCGCCGTGTCGGCCTGGCAGCTGCGCCACGGCGGGGAGGCCGGGGTGTTCACCCGGTCGGCCCGGCTGTCGCTGATCGTCCTGGTCCCGGCGATCCTGTTCGCGATGCTGGTGGGCGACGAGCTTGGGGTCATCGAGTCCAGGTATCAGCCGATGAAGATCGCGGCGGCCGAGGCGCAGTGGACCACCTGCCAGCCGTGCTCGTTCTCGCTGTTCCAGATCGGCGGCGGCAACCAGGACCAGACCCCGACCCAGATCCTCGCGATCCCGCACCTGCTCTCGCTGCTGGCCACCAACAGCTGGAACGGCAGGGTGATCGGGCTGAACCCGCTGCAGGCCCAGTACAGCAGGCAGTTCGGGCCCGGTTACTACGTGCCGAACGTGTTCATCCAGTACTGGTCGATGCGGGTGATGGCCTACCTGGCCGTGCTGGTGTTCCTGCTCGGCCTGTGGGGGCTCTGGCTGGTCCGCCGCGGCAACCTGGCCAGCTCACGGGTATTCCTGTGGGTGGCGGTCTGGGCCGCGGTGCTGCCGTTCCTCATGAACACCGCGGGCTGGCTGCTCACCGAAAGCGGCCGCCAGCCCTGGATCATCCAGGGGATCATGCTGACCAAGAACGCGGTGTCCCCGTCGGTGTCCACCATCGACGTCGCGATCAGCCTGGGCGCGTTTGTCGCGCTCTACGGCGTGCTCGGCGTGGTCGACCTGCTGCTGATGCTGAAGTACGCCCGCCAGCGGCCGCCCCCGCCGCGCGCCCAGCACGAGGCGGACGAGCCCGTCCCGGCGGTCCAGTACTGAGCCCGCCGTGATCCCGTTCTGGTTCATCCTCATCACGATCTTGTGGATCGGCTTCTTCGTCCTGGAAGGGTTCGACTTCGGCGTGGGGATGCTGCACACGGCGGTGGGCCGGGACGAGGCCGGGCGCCGGGCCGCGATCAACACGATCGGGCCGCTGTGGGACGGCAACGAGGTCTGGCTGATCGTGGCGGGCGCGGCCATCTTCGCCGCCTTCCCCGGCTGGTACGCGACCATGTTCTCGGCGTTCTACCTGGCGCTGGTGCTGCTGCTGGCCGCGCTCATCGTGCGCGGCGTGTCGTTCGAGTACCGGGGCAAGCGCGACGCGCCCCGCTGGCGCCGTACCTGGGACGGGCTGCTGACGGCGGGCAGCGTGCTCGCGCCGCTGCTGATCGGCGTGGCCCTCGGCGACCTGCTGTACGGGCTGCCGATCAATGCCAGCCACCAGTACACCGGGTCGTTCTGGCGCCTGCTGCAGCCGTACGGGATCGTCACCGGGATCGCCTTCGTCGCGATCTGCCTGCTGCACGGCGCGACGTTCCTGACCGTCAAGACCACCGGGGAGATGCGGGCGCGGGCGCACCGGCTGGCGCGCCTGGTGGCGGTGCCTGCCGGGCTGATCGTCTTGATCTGGATCTCCTGGACCCACGCGGTCGCCGGCAAGGGAACGCTGCTCAACCCGATCGAGCTCGCGGTCTGGATCTTCGTCATCGCCGCCGTCTGGCTCGTCCTCAGCCGCAGCGAGGGCTGGGCGTTCGCCGCGACCACGGTCACCATGGGGCTCAGCGTGCTGGCGATCTTCGTCGACCTGTACCCGCGGGTCATGGTCTCCTCCACCAGCCCGGCGTTCAGCCTGACCGTGCACAACACCGCCTCCGGCCATTACGCCCTCACCGTGATGACGGTGGTGGCCGTGGTCCTGCTCCCGTTCGTGCTGGCCTACCAGGCCTGGACGTACTACGTGTTCCGGCGGCGGGTCAGCCGGCGGGAGTTCACCTCCGCGCCACCGGTTGCCGGGCGGCCGTCATGACCGGCTTGGAATGATGGCACTGAAGCGGGGGAGGGATCAGACGGGCCCCGGACGACTAGGCAGAGGAGCTGACGCACATGGCGGCAGACCAAGTTGACGCTCTGGTGATCTTCGGCGCCACCGGCGACCTGGCCAAGCTGGAGACGTTCCCGGCGCTGGTCGGCCTGGTGGAGCGCGGCGTGCTCGACGTGCCCGTCATCGGGGTGTCCAAGACCGGGTGGGGGCTGGAGCAGTTCCGCGACTACGCGGTGGCGTCGCTGCGCCTGAACAACCTGGACCCGAACTCCGCGGCGGCGAACAAGATGCTCGGGCTGCTGCGCTACGTGGACGGCGACCTCGACGACGACGGCACGTACAAGGCCATGTCGGACGCCGTGGGCACCGGCTCACGGATCCTGTTCTACCTGGAGGTGCCGCCGCTGCTGTTCGGGCGCGTCGCCGAGGGGATCGCCTCGGCCGCCCGGACCGGCAACGCCCGGATCATGGTGGAAAAGCCGTTCGGCACCGACCTGGCCAGCGCACGCCAGCTCAACCAGACCATGCACAGGTATTTCCCGGAGAACTCGATCTACCGGGTCGACCACTGGCTGGGCCTGGATCCGGTGGAGAACGTCCTGTTCGTCCGGTTCGCCAATTCGATCATCGAGCCGCTGCTCAACCGCACCTTCGTGGAGCGGATCCAGATCACGATGGCCGAGGCCTTCGACGTGTCCACCCGCGGCCGGTTCTACGACCGGACCGGGGCGATCCGGGACGTGCTGCAGAACCACATGCTCCAGGTGCTGGCCACGGTGCTGGCCGAGCCGCCGGCCGGGCGCGCCCTGGCCTCCTGGCGGGACACGAAGGCGGCCGCGGTGGCCGCGCTGCGGCCGCTGACTCCCGACGACACCGTGCGCGGCCAGTACGAGGGCTACCAGCAGGTGGACGGCGTCGACCCGAGGTCGACCGTGGAGACCTTCGTCGCGGTCCGGCTGGCCTGCGACACCTGGCGGTGGGCCGGGGTGCCGATCCTGATCCGGGCGGGCAAGTGCCTGCCGGTCACGGCGACCGAGGTGGAGATCAAGTTCCGCAGGCCGCCGCACGACGTGTTCGGCATCGACCCGTTCGCGGTGGGCAACGCGCTGCGGTTCCGGGTCTGGCCGGAGACCGAGGTCAGCCTCGTCCTGGCCGGGAAGAAGCCGGGCGGCGCGCTGGAGCCGCAGCCGGAGGACCTGTCCTTCGCCCAGCCGTCCGGGTCGGACATGCGGCCCTACGACAGGCTGATCGGCGCCGCGCTCGACGGGGACGCCTGGCTGTTCGCCCGGCAGGACACCGTCGAGGACGCCTGGGAGGTGGTGGACCCGGTGCTCGGCGACGCCACCCCGGTCCACCCCTACGCCAAAGGCAGCTGGGGGCCGGCGGAGGCTGACCGCCTGCTGGCCGACCACGACACGTGGCACGACCCGGCGGGCTGACCGCCGGCCGCCCAACCGAGGCAGGAAGCGGGGGACAACGATGACGGATCAATCGGGCCGCCGCCAGGTGGTGATCATCGGCGGCGGGTTCGCCGGGTTCTACGCCGCCCGGTCGCTGCGGCGCGCGAACGTCTCGATCACGCTGATCGACCGGGAGCAGCACCATCTGTTCCAGCCGCTGCTGTACCAGTGCGCGACCGGGATCCTGTCCGAGGGCGAGATCGCCGTGCCACTGCGCGACCTGCTGAAGCGGCACAAGAACGTGGACTGCGTGCTGGGGGAGGTGACCGACTTCGACGTCGCGGGCCGGCGGGTGCTGGCCCGGCGGCCCGGCGGCGGCCACCTGGAGTACCCCTACGACGACCTGATCCTGGCCGCGGGCATGAAGCAGTCCTACTTCGGCCACGACGAGTACGCCGGCATCGCCCCCGGCATGAAGTCGCTGGAGGACGCGCTGGCCATCCGGCGCCGGGTGTACGGCGCGTTCGAGCTGGCCGACTCGGCCGCCGACCCGGCCGAGCGAGCGGCCTGGCTGACCTTCGCCCTGGTCGGCGCCGGCCCGACCGGCGTGGAGCTGGCCGGGCAGATCCGCGAGCTGGCCACCAAGACGCTGCGGGCCGAGTACCGCATGAGCATGCCGGAAGACGCCCGGGTGCTGCTGTTCGACGGCGGCAGCGCGCCGCTGGCGAGCTTCGGGCCCAAGCTGTCGGAGCGAGCGGCCGCGATCCTGCACGGCCTCGGCGTGGAGCAGCACATGGCCACCAGGGTCACCAAGGTCGGGCAGGACGGGATCGAGGTCCAGGACCACGCCGGGCTGACCACGCACTACGACGCCCGCACGGTGCTGTGGACCGCGGGCGTCGAGGCCCCGGACGTGGCCAGGGTCCTGGCCCAGGCCACCGGGGCCGAGCGGGACCGGGCCGGGCGCATCATGGTCCGGCCCGACCTGACCATCGCCGGCCACCCCGAGATCTTCGTGGCAGGCGACATCATGAGCCTGGACGACCTGCCCGGCGTGGCCGAGGTCGCGATGCAGTCCGGCGCGTACGCCGGACACCGGATCAGGCGCCGCGCGGCCGGCCAGCCGGAGAGCGGGCCGGACGGGGACGAGGTCAAGCCGTTCCGGTACCGCGACCTCGGCACGGCCGCCTACATCTCCCGCGGCCGGGCCGTGGTCCAGGCCGGGCCGCTGCAGACCGGCGGGTTCATCGGCTGGTGGATCTGGCTGTTCATCCACGTCGCGTTCCTGACCGGGTTCCGGAACCGGCTCAGCGCGATCCTCACCTGGTGGTTCACCTTCACCAAGGACAGCCGCAAGGAGCGGGCCTTCACCATCCAGGAGACCCGGGTGTTCGACGACGTGTACACCCAGCCGTTCCAGCCGCCGCGCCCGGCCGGCCCGCAGCCCGATCCGAACCCGCTGGCTAGCGACCCACGGTCATCCGGGCCAGCTCACTGATCGTCGAGCGCGACAGCAGCTGCACCGTGCGCGCCTTCGGGTTCCGGTGTACGGCGCGGCGCGGCAGGCGGACGGTCAGCGCGCCCGGCAGCGACTCGAACACCAGGGGCGGGTCCATCCGCGTGGCCTCGCCGTCGATCCCGATCTCGACCGTGGCCCCGGACCGGACCTCGAATCGCGGCGCGCTCCACTGCTGCCAGCCGGGGAAGCGGCGGACCTGACCGGCCGCCTCGAGCGCCACGAACCGCCTGGCCTGCGCGGCGTCGGCGATCCGGACGGCGACGATCCCGAGCACGCCGAGGTCGAGCCGGGCCCGGGTGCCCAGGCCCCCGATCCGGTCCAGCCGGTACGGGTCGTTCGACACCAGGATCATGTGGGCGGTCGGGTAATCGGCGCCGGGCCCGCGGTAGCGCAGGTCGAGCGGCCGCGCGTCCGGCCCGATCAGGTCCGGCAGCATGGACGCGGCCGTGGCGACCTTCGCGTCCCGGTACTCGGGCGACTGCACCACCTTCGCGTACAGCCCGAGCGAGGCGTTGTTGACGAACACCCGGCCGTTGACCGCGGCCAGGTCGATCCGGCGGTCGACGCCGTCGCCGAACGCGTCCAGCGCGCCCACCACGTCGGCCCGGTCCAGCCCCAGGTCGAGTGCGAAGTGGTTCCTGGTCCCGGCCGGCACGCAGACATGCGGGACGTGCCGTCGGCTGGCCACGGTCGCGACCAGCGCCTGCGAGCCGTCGCCGCCGGCCATCCCGATCACGTCCGCGCCGCGCGCGATCGCGTCCTCGGCCAGCTGCAGCAGGTCGTCTCCGGGCCGGAGCACCACGGGCTCGATGCCGCGCCTGACGCACTCGTCGGCCAGGTGGAAACGCTCCGCCTTTCCGCCACCGGACTTCAAGTTCATGATCAGAACGGGACGTCTCGGGGGGATCGCGGTTCGCGGGCGCGATATGGCGGCCCGCGGCGGCGCGCCCGTCCCCGGCCGCAGCGCGTATCTCGCGGACGCCACGGACACCACGGCCGCGACGGCGACCAGGGCCGCCGCGGCCGGGTTCAGTCTCTCGAACACCATGGCCGCGATCAGCCCGGCCAGGGCCAGCACGATCACGATCAGCCCGACGACCCGGACGATGCCGCGCCGGGACACCGCGTACCAGCCCGCCGTGACCATCAAGAGCAGGCTGACGATGCCGAGGAGCACGACGACCAGGTGCACCACCACGCCGAGGAGCAACAGCCCCGCCGCGGCCACCGCGGCGGCCAGCGCCAGCAGCGCCGCCGCCCGCTGCCTGATCGTGGTG
>JASIJN010000558.1 GCA_030050125.1 Streptosporangiaceae bacterium
TGGCCTGGGCGCTGATGGCCGTGTTCCTCAAGACGACGACCGACACGCTCACCGCGGCCGGACTCGGCGGGCTGCTCGTCAGCTGGCCGCTGTACGCCCTGGCCGCCGCGGCCATATCCGCCTCGCTGCTCGAGCAGTCCGCCCTGCACGTCGGCCCGCTCAGCGTCTCCCAGCCGCTGCTGGTCATCATCAACCCCCTGGCCAGCATCGCGTTGAGCATCTGGCTGTTCGACGAGCGCTTCACCGCCAGCCCGGCCCGGGTCGTGGTCGCGATCGCGGCCTTCGCCGTCCTCGCCGCGGGCGTGGTGGAGCTGTCCCGGACCGCGCCCGGGGACCTCGCCCCGAGCCGGCCGACCCGGACGTGACGGCGCGGCGGCGGGCTTCCCGCGGTGCCGCCGGCGGGATACCTTGTCGGTCATGCCGACCGCCACGATCAACGGGGCAGACGTCGCTTACGCCGACACCGGGGGCGACGGGCCGGCCGTGGTGCTCAGCCACGGTTACCTGATGGACCACGAGATGTTCGAGCCGCAGGTCCGCGCGCTGGCGCCGGAATTCCGGGTCATCACCTGGGACCAGCGCGGCTTCGGCGGGACCAGCGCGGCCGGGCCGTTCTCGTTCTGGGACTCCGCACGCGACGTGCTCGGCCTGCTGGACCACCTCGGCCTGGACCGGGCCGTCCTCGGCGGCATGTCCCAGGGCGGGTTCCTCAGCCTGCGGGCGGCGCTGCTGGCGCCGGGGCGGGTTCGCGCGCTCGCGCTCATCGACACGCAGGCGGGCCAGGAGGACCCGGCGCTCGCCCCGGCCTACGAGCAGATGGAGGAGACCTGGCTGGCCCAGGGCCCGGAGCCGGTGCAGGAGGTGGTCGCCTCGATCATCCTGGGCGGAGTCGACCCGCAGGCCTGGTTCGCCAAGTGGGCCGAGCTTGACCCGGACGGGCTGCGGCATTCCTTCCGCTGCCTGATGGACCGCGACGACGTCACCGGGCGGCTGGCCGAGATCACCTGTCCGGCGCTGATCGTGCACGGCACCCAGGACGCGGCCATCCCGATGGCCAAGGCCGAGGCGCTGCGCGACGGGCTGGGCGGCGAGGCCAGGCTGGTCGCGGTCGAGGGCGGCTCGCATGCGGCCAACCTGACCCACCCGGACCAGGTCAACGCGGCGCTGCTGGACTTCCTCCGGTCGCTGCCCTAGCCTCCGGCGCGCCCCGGCCGACCGCGTCCAGGTGGCCCAGCACCTCGCGGTACGAGCGGAACAGCCCCTCCTCGCGGTACGTGACGCCGATCTGCGCGCAGTAGGCGCGTACCAAGGGCCGGCAGCGGCGAAGGCTGGGGCGGGGCATGGCCGGGAACAGGTGGTGCTCGATCTGGTAGTTGAGCCCGCCGAGCATGGTCTCCACCAGGCGGCCGCCGGTGACGTTGCGAGACGTCACCACCTGGCGGCGCAGGAAGTCCAGCCTGTCCTGCTCGGTCAGCACCGGCATCCCCTTGTGATTGGGCGCGAACGCGCAGCCCAGGTACAGGCCGAGCAGGCCCTGCTGGATCGCGACGAAGACCGCCGCGCGCAGCGGGGACAGGACCAGCAGGACGGCGGCCAGGTACCCGGCGACGTGCGCGACGAGAAGCGGCAGCTCCAGCCACCGGTCGCGCACCCGGCCGCGCAGCACCGCGGCCAGGCTGATCACGTGCATGCTCAGCGCCTCGAACACCAGCAGCGGGAAGAAGAAGTACGCCTGGTAGCGGACCAGGATCCGGGCCGGGCCGCGCCAGGCGCGCGCCTGGTCCCGGGTGAAGGCCAGCACCGCGACGGTGATGTCGGGATCCCGGCCGGGCTGGTTGGGGCGGGCGTGGTGGCGGTTGTGCTTGCCGGTCCACCAGCCGTAGCTGAGGCCGATCAGCAGGTCGCCCAGCACCAGCCCGACGGCGTCGTTGACGCGGCGGGAGCGGAAGATCTGCCGGTGGCCGGCCTCGTGCCCGAGGAAGCCGGTCTGGGCGAACACCGCGGCGAGATACACCGCCACCCCGGTCTGGTACCAGGAGTCGCCCAGCATGACGAACGCCGCCCACCCCGCGGCCAGCAGGGTGGCCACGACGGCGATCTTGATCAGGTAGTAGCGCGGGCGGCGGTCCAGCAGGCCCTCCTGCCGGACCAGGCGGCGCAGCTCGGCGAACTCGCCGCCGCGCCGCTCGCCGCGGGCGGGAGCGGCGAGGCGGACGGCTGGCGGCAGCGGCAGCGGGGACGGCGCGTACACACGTGGATCATTACGTCCCGAGACTGAGGCGCCTGCGCCCTGGCGCACGCCTGGGTGAACATCGCATGAAGATGCGGCGTTCCTAGGGATCCCGCGGCCAGGTGTGGACCGGCTCGTTGGCGTGCATGTGCTCGATATAGCGCTGGGTCATCAGCCGCAGCGCCTCGGGGCGCCCGGCCGCGCCGCGCCCGGCGAGCCCGGCGACCGTGGCGATCTGCCAGGCGGCACCGGTCTGGCCGGTCAGGCAGCGCTGCTCGATGATGCC
>JASIJN010000559.1 GCA_030050125.1 Streptosporangiaceae bacterium
TGCGCCGGCAGGCCGGCCTCCCCGAACGCCATCGGAAGCACGGACTGACCCCGGCGGCGCCGGGCGGCCAGCGCCTCGTTCGCCGCCAGCGTGGCCGAGACCGGGTGGTCCTCGGTGCAGGTCAGGGCGGGTACGGCCACCGGCAGGGTCAACGAGGCCGCTGAGGCGGTCCCGGTGGAAGACATGGGGGAACTCCAAGCTGCGGGGAGGGGGGTAAAGACCAGGCTCCTTGAACCCAGCGTCTTTTGGGTATAACAACACCGCCCACCAGGATGTATCCCTTGAAGCATCAGAGCAAGCGCACATATCTGACGCAGAGAATAAGCTTTTCTTATGCTGGACACGCACCGGCTGCGAGTGCTCAGGGAATTCGCGGAGCGCGGCACCATCGCCGCCACCGCGGCCGCGCTCGGTTACACGCCGTCCGCGGTCTCGCAGCAGCTCGCGGCGCTGGAGCGCGAGGCGGGCGCGATCTTGCTCGACCGGACCGCCCGCGCGGCCGAGCTGACCGACGCCGGGCGGCGGCTGGTCGACCACGCGGAACGGATCCTGGAGCTGATCGAGGCCGCGGAGGCCGACATGTCCGCGGGCGGGCCGACCGGCCGGGTGACCGTCACCGCGTTTCCCACGGCCGCGGTCGCGTTCGGCCCGGCCCTGGTCCGGCGGGTGCGCGCGAACCCGGGCATGTCGCTGCTGCTGCGCGAGACCCAGCGCGAGGAGGGCCTGCGGCTGGTCCGGACCGGCGAGGTGGACGTGGCCCTGGTGGCGGACTGGACCGGCCGGCTGGCCAGCTCGGACATGGGGGCGCTGCGGTTCTTCCCGCTGGTCCGCGACCGGGTGGTGCTGGTGGTGCCGCGCGGCCACCCGGCGGCCGACCCGAGCCGCCCGGTCGACCTGGAGCAGCTGCGGCACGAGCCGTGGCTGGCCGCGCCGACCGGGGAGCCGTCCCGGCAGGCCGTGGACCGGCTGCTGGCCGGCACCGGCGAGATGCCGCCAGCGCCCTGGGAGTTCGAGGGCCTGTCGACCGTTCTCAGCCTGGTCGCGCGGGGCATCGGGATCGCGGCGCTGCCCCGGCTCACGCTGTCGTTCGGGGATCACCGCCGGGTCGCGGTGCGCGAACTGCCCGGGGACGGCCCGGCCCGCGAGGTGTACGCGGTCGCCCGCATGTCCAGCGTGCGTCGGCCGTCGGTGGCGGTGATCCTGGCCGCGCTCGAGACCGCCGCCGAGCGCCTCGGCCGGTAACCGGCTCCTAGGCGTCGCGCTCGACCGGGCACGTCATGCAGCGCGGCCCGCCCCGGCCGCGGCCCAGCTCGCTGCCCCGCACCGCGATCACCTCGACGCCGTTCTCCCGCAGGAAACTGTTGGTGGTGACGTTCCGCTCGTAGGCCACCACCACCCCGGGCGCGAGCGCGAGCACATTGCACCCGTCGTCCCACTGCTCGCGCTTGGCCGAGTGCACGTCCTGGGTGGCGGTCAGCACCCGGATGCCGGCCAGGCCGAGCGCGCCCGCGATCGCGCTGTGCATGTCCTCCGGCGGGTGATCGGTCACCTTGAGCTCCCGCGCGCCGCCGCCCGGCTCGATCGTGTAGGACGGCAGCATGCCCAGGCCCGCGTACTTCACGAACACGCCATAGTCGGCCATGGTCAGCACGGTGTCGAGGTGCATGAACGCGCGTGACTTCGGCATGTCGATCGCGACCAGGCGGTCCGCCGCGCCCGCGGCGAACAGCCGGTCGGCGAGCATCTCCACGGCCTGCGGCTGGGTGCGCTCGCTCATCCCGACCAGCACCGCGCCGTCGCCGAGCACCAGGATGTCGCCGCCCTCGATCGTGGCCGGCGCGGAGTCGGCCCCGTGCAGCCAGACCTCGAACCCGCCGGCCGCGAACATCGGATGCCACCGGTAGATGGCCTCGTCGCTGACCGTCTCCCGCATCCGGGCCCGCCGCCGCATGGCGTTGACCGACACCCCGCCGTAGATCCAGCTCGAGGTGTCGCGCTGGTACAGCAGGTTCGGCAGCGGGGCCAGCACGAAGTCGTCCGGGCCGAGCGAGTGGAACGCGATGCTCTTCGGCGCCGCGCCCAGGTCGAGGATCTCCCGCTTGGTGACGCCGCCGATCAGGTACCGGGCCAGGTCATCGGGGCCGAGGGCGTCCAGCGCGGCGCGCAGCGCGTCGGCCGCGAGCGGCCCGTGCATCCGAGGGTCGAAGATCTTGTCGAGCACGTAGGCGCGGGCGTCGGCGATCTCCAGCGTCCGGGCGAACAGGTCCCGGTAGTAGTGCACGGTGACCCCGTGGTCGCGCAGGGTCCCGGCGAACGCGTCGTGCTCGGCCTGCGCCTCGGACACCCAGAGCACGTCGTCGAACAGCAGGTCGGCGGCGTTGTCCGGGGTCAGGCGCTTCAGCTCGAGCTCGGGCCGGTGCAGGATGACCTGCCGCAGCCTGCCGACCTCGGAGTCCACGTGGAACATGGCACCAGACTAGGCTGCCGCCCGTGGATCTCGATCTTTCGATCGGCGCGCCGGCCCTGACCGCCCAGCTCGTGGACGCCGAGTCGGTCAGCGGCAACGAGAAGCCGCTGGCCGACGCGATCGACGCGGCCCTGCGCCGGCTGCCCCACCTGAGCGTGCACCGGGACGGCAACGCGCTGATCGCGCGCACGACGCTCGGCCGCGACCAGCGGGTGGTGCTCGCCGGGCACATCGACACCGTGCCCGTGGCGGGCAACGTGCCTTCGCGTATTGAACGCGACGTCCTGTATGGATGTGGATCCAGTGACATGAAGTCCGGTGTCGCGGTCCAGTTGCGCGTCGCGGCCCAGGTTCCCGATCCTCGCGTGGACCTGACCCTCGTCTTCTACGACTGCGAGGAGGTCGAGTCGGAGCGTAACGGACTGCTGCGGGTCAGCCGGAACAGTCCAGAGCTCCTGGCCGGTGACCTTGCCGTGCTCATGGAGCCGACCGGGGGAGTGGTCGAGGGCGGGTGCCAGGGCACGCTGCGCGCGCAGGTGCGCGTCCGGGGCAGGCGTGCGCACAGCGCCCGGTCGTGGACGGGGGTCAACGCGATCCATGAGGCGGGCGGGATCCTCGACGTGCTGCGGGCGTATCGGGCGCGCGAGCCCGAGGTGGACGGGCTTATCTACCACGAGGGGCTGAACGCCGTGTCGATCAGCGGCGGAGTGGCCGGGAACGTGATTCCCGACGAGTGCGTGGTCACGGTCAACTACCGGTTCGCGCCGGACCGCTCGGCCGCCGACGCCGAGGCCTACCTGCGTTCGCTGTTCGACCGGTGGGAGGTCGAGATCACCGACTCGGCCGGCGGGGCCCGGCCCGGGCTGTCGCAGCCCGCGGCGGCGGCCTTCGTGACCGCGATCGGCGGCACGCCGCGGGCCAAGCTCGGCTGGACCGACGTGGCCAGGTTCGCCGCGCTCGGGATCGCGGCGGTCAACTACGGCCCGGGCGACCCGCAGCTCGCGCACCGCGCCGACGAGCACGTGCCCCTGGCCGCCATCGCCGACTGCGAGTCGCGCATGCTCGCCTGGCTCGCCCCCTGACTACTCGGGCGGCGCCTCGATCAGGTTCACGTTCTGGACGTGCTGACGGCCGGAGGTGTCGATCCAGGTCACCGCCACGCTGTCGCCGGGTCGGAAGTTCTGCAGGATGGCGGTCAGCGAGTCCGGCGAGCTCACCGCACGGCCGTTCACGGCCGTGATCACGTCACCGGCGGTGATCCCGGCGGACTCGGCCGGCGTGCCGCACAGGTCGCCGAGCACCAGCGTGCCGCTGCCGGTCGGGGCGATCTGCTGCGGGACCCCGGCGTTCTGGTCGTTGACCATGCACGCGATGCTGGCGCCGGGCGAGCCGGGGAATTGCTGCATCTCGAGCTGCTGCTGCTGCTGCGGGCTGCTCGCGCTGCTGGCCTGCTTCGACGGCACCAGCACGCCGAGGAAGCCGGTGGCGCCGATCTTGACGTTCGCGCTGGCCTTGCCGCTGATGATCTGGCGGGCGATGCTCACCGCCTTGTTGATCGGGATGGCGAAGCCGACGTCGGCGGACTGGCTGCCGAAGCTGCCCGACGACGCGGCCGTGTCCATGCCGATGACCTTGTTGTCGGTGCTGACCAGCGGGCCGCCGGAGTCGCCCTCCACGATGTTCGCGCTGGTCTGCAGCATGCCGTGCAGGGTCTCGCTGCCGCCGAGGTCGTCGCTGGCGGTGATGGTCTGGTTCAGGTTGGTGATGGAGCCGGTGACCACGGCCGGCTTGCCGCCCGCGCCCTCGGCGTTGCCGATCGCGATCACCCCGTCACCGATCTTGACGGTGGAGGAGTTGCCCAGCGGGACCGTCTGGAGCCCGGACGCGCCCTCCATCTGGATCACCGAGACGTCGTCGGTCTTGTCGTAGCCGAGCCACTTGGCGTTGTACTTCTGGCCGTTGGAGACCAGGGTCGCGGTCAGGCCGGTGGTCTGGTCGATGACGTGGTTGTTGGTCAGCACCAGGCCGTTCTTGCTGATCACCATGCCCGTGGCCTCGGCCGTGCCGCCCAGGTACTGCAGGCTGCTCTGGATGTCGACCACCCCGGGCTCGACGGCGTTGACGGCGTTCTGCTCCTGGGCGCTGCTGACGCCGCTGCCGTTGCCGTTACCGCTGCCGTTGCCGCCGAAGATGCCGCCGGGGTTGAAGCCGTTTCCGGAGTTCGGGTTCACGGGCGAGCCGGCGCTGGGCGAGTTGTTGGACGCCGACGCGGAGTGGTCGAGCGCGGCGACCGCGCCGGCGCCGATTCCGGCGGCCAGCGCGGCCACGACCAGGTACACGAGGAAGCCCCGGGCCCGGCCCGGGCGCGGCCCCTGCTGGATGTAGTCCGCCGGGTGGCCGTAGCCGCCGCCGTAGCCGCCATAGCCGTACCCCCCGCCGCCCGGCTGGCCGTAGCCGGGAGACTGGCCGTAGCCGCCGCCGGGCTGATCGTGGGCCCCGCCGTAGCCGGGCTGACCGTACCCGCCCGGCTGGCCCGCTGCCCCGGGCTGACCGTAGGCTCCGGGCCCGCCGTAGCCGGGCTGGCCTGGCGCGCCGCGATAGCCGCCTATCGGGGCGGTGTCGCCCGGCTGTCCTGGCTCGGCGGCAGGCGGCGACGACCCGGGGCCGCCCGCCTGTGGCGGTCCGGCGTCGTCGGACGGCGCCGACCAGGGGCCCACGTACTCGGGCTGCTGGTTGTCGCCGCCGCTCTGCTCTTCGCGCATTACTCCCTCACCTCTGCCCCGAAGCCAGCGTACTTTCCGTCAGTCGCCGCCGGGAACCGGGCGACGGGCCCGTCCGCGGACATGTCCCGGCACAGCTTTCAGTAAGCACCATCGATCTGGACGTTGCCTGAATGCCCACTGAGGATTCCCCGCTGTGCTGCGCGTCATTCGTCCTTCGCGTCTCCGGCCGGCGATGCATGGCTAGCCTACAGTCAAGAAGCGATATATCTTAAGTGTTGGATGTGCCTGCGACCTAGGAGCAAAGATGTCGGCACCACCCCGCAACGACCAGCCGGGCCTGACCCCGCGAGAAGAGATGACGGTCTCCAGCGCCGCCTTGTCCGCCGCGCCGTGGAAGACGGCCGGTGCCACCGGTGTCGTCGTCGCCGGCGCCGATCTGGCCTTTCACCTGCTGGGCGGCCACCTGGAGGTGCCGACCGCGCTGTCGGCCGGGACCGTGGCGCTGTTCGCGGTGGCCGGGGGCGGCGCCCTGGTGCGCTCGCAGGGCGGGCGCGCGATGCGCTGGGCGCGCAGCAACCCGTGGCGATTTGCCTTGCTGCCCGGCCTGGCCGCGGCCGTCATCGTGTTCGTGCTGTCGGTGGTGATCGGCAGCGGCGGCCTGGTCGGC
>JASIJN010000560.1 GCA_030050125.1 Streptosporangiaceae bacterium
GGCCGCCCGGCCCGGCCAGGCTGCTCCCGAGCGCCTGCAGCCAGGCCACCGGCGCGGGGCGCGGCCGGGTCAGCCGGGCCCGGATCCGCTCCAAGCCGTCCCCGGCGGGCTCGATGTGATCGGCCGCGGCGTGTAGCGCGCGCCGCAGCAGTTCCTCCTGGTCGTGATCGCGGGGGTTCACGCCCGGAGTGCCACCATGCCGCTCAGGGATGACAGGGCCCGGGCCGTGAGCCCGTTGACGGAGCTGGGGCTGATCCCCATGGCCAGCGCGACCTGGGCGGGCGACAGCTCCCCGTAGTAGCGCAGCACCAGTGCCTCCCGCTGCCTGCCAGGGAGCCTGTCCAGCGCGGCGACCATCGCGGAGTCCGCGAGCAGCGCCAGCGGGTGCTGCCCGGCGCTCGGCGCGTCCGGCGGCGCGGCCCTGGCGACCGCCGTCCGGCTCCGCAGCGCCGAGCGGGACCGGCTGACCACCGACCGCCTCAGATAGCCCAGGGCCTTGTCGGGCTCGTAGCCCAGGGCCTTGTCGGGCTCGCGGAGACGGCGCCAGCCGCTGTGCATGGCCACGAACGAGTCCTGCACCAGCTCCTCGGCCGCGCCCTGGTCCCGGACCAGCAGCGCGGCCAGGCCGACCAGCATCTGGTAGTGCGCGGCGTAGAGCTCGGTCACCGCCGCGTCGGCGTCCCGCGCGACCTCACCGGCCTCCCGCGCGACCTCCAGATCGGTCACCGGCATGCCCCCTAGCCTTCGACCCCTTCGCCCGCCCTACTTAGCCTGATCCTAAAGCGGGCCTCAGGTCCAGTCCCGGCCGGACAAATCCGTCAGACTTGGCGGCGCTGGGCGACGGCGGCGACGATCTCCTCGATCGCATCGTCGATGGGGACGCCGTTCTTCTGCTCGCCACTGCGGTAGCGGAACGAGACCGCGCCCGCCGCCATGTCCTCGTCCCCGGCCAGCAGCATGTACGGCACCTTCTGCCGCTGCGCCTGCCTGATCTTCTTTTGCATCCGCTCGTCAGAGGTGTCGACCTCGGTCCTTATCCCGCGCTGGCGGAGCCGGGCCGCGACGTCCTCCAGGTACGGCACGTGCGCGTCCGCGATGGGGATCCCGGTCACCTGGACCGGGGCCAGCCAGGGCGGGAAGGCGCCGGCGTAGTGCTCGAGCAGGATCCCGAAGAACCGCTCGATGGACCCGAACAGTGCCCGGTGGATCATGTAGGGCCGCTGCCTGGTGCCGTCCGCCGCCTGGTACTCGATCCCGAACCGGCCCGGCTCCTGGAAGTCCACCTGCAGCGTGGACAGCTGCCAGCGCCGGCCGATCGCGTCCCGGACGTGCACATCGATCTTCGGCGCGTAGAACGCGCCCTCGCCCTCGGCGATCACGTACGGCAGGCCGGACTTGCCGAGCGCGTGCTTCAGCGCCGCCTCCGCCCGGTCCCAGTCGGCGATCTCGCCGACGAACTTCTCCGGCCGGGTGGACAGCTCGGTCTCGAACTCGGTCAGCCCGAAGTCGCGCAGCAGGCCGACCACGAACGCCAGCAGCGACGCGAGCTCGTCGGCCAGCTGGTCCGGCAGGCAGAAGATGTGCGCGTCGTCCTGGGTGAAGCCGCGGGCCCGGGTCAGGCCGTGCACGACCCCGGACTTCTCATACCGGTACACGGTGCCGAATTCGAACAACCGCAGCGGCAGCTCCCGGTAGGACCGCCCGCGCGATGCGTAGATCAGGATGTGCATCGGGCAGTTCATCGGCTTCGGGTAGTACTTCGCGCCCTCCAGCTCCATCGGCGGGTACATGCCCTCGGCGTACCACTGGAGGTGCCCGGAGGTCTCGAACAGGTCGGACTTGGTGATGTGCGGGGTGTTGACGAACTCGTAGCCCGCCTCCACGTGCCGCTGCCGCGAGTAGTCCTCGAGGACCCGCCGGATGATCCCGCCCTTGGGGTGGAACACCGGCAGCCCGCTGCCGATCTCGGTGGGGAACGAGAACAGGTCGAGCTCGGCGCCGAGCCGCCGGTGATCTCGCCGTTCGGCCTCGGCCAGCATCGTCAGGTACTCGTCCTGGGCCTCGCGCGACGGCCACGCGGTGCCGTAGATCCGCTGCAACTGCGGGTTCTTCTCGCTACCGCGCCAGTACGCGCCGCCGCTGCGCATGAGCTTGAACGCGGGGATGTACCGGGTGCTCGGCAGGTGCGGGCCGCGGCACAGGTCCTTCCACCGCAGCTCGCCGGTCGCCGGGTCGAGGTTGTCGTAGATGGTCAGCTCGCCGCCGCCCACCTCCACCGCCTCCTCGGCGCTGACCTCCGACGGCGCGGTGGCCGCCCCGGCGTGGCCGGCCTGGCCGCCCTTGAGCCCGATCAGCTCGAGCTTGTACGGCTCGCCGGCCAGCTCGCTGCGGGCCTGGTCGTCCGTGACCGCCCGGCGCGAGAACAGCTGCCCCTGCTTGACCAGCTGGCGCATCTTGCTCTCGATGGACTTCAGGTCGTCGGGCCCGAACGCGGCCGGCACGCCGAAGTCGTAGTAGAAGCCGTTCTCGATCGGCGGGCCGATCCCGAGCCTGGCCTCCGGGAACAGGTCCTGCACCGCCTGG
>JASIJN010000561.1 GCA_030050125.1 Streptosporangiaceae bacterium
GAGGGGTTCGACGGCGGGGCGCGCGACCTGCTCTCGCTGATCGCCTTCGACCTGAACCGGCAGAGCGGGCGCTACGGGACGCTGCCGTTCCCGCGGCTGGTGACCGGCCAGATCGCCATCGCCGCGCACCTGGACCTGACCGACCGGGCGGTCGCGCGGGAGCAGGTCCGCCAGGTGCTGGAGGAGCACCAGAAGACGGGCCGGGTGCTGCAGGAGGCGTTCCGTACCACGCTGCAGAGCGGCTTCGAGGCACTCGGCGGGTCGCATGGCGTGCCGGGCACGGGCGCCGCGATCGAGAACGTCATCTACAGGTACGGCCCGGACGTCGTCCTTGGCGGGCTGGCCGCGTCGCGCCGCGGGCGTCGCCTGCTGCTGGGCAAGGGCCAGGACTGGTACGGCCACCAGGACCGCGACCTGGGTCGCAACCCGCTCGACGTGCTCGTCGACCTCAACCGGATGGCCGCCTTTCCTGACGCCGAGGGCAACCGGCGCGAGATCGCCGAGCTGCTCTGGGCGGCGTTCCTCGCCGACCTGCGGGACAGCTTCCGGAATTCCCGGCGCGCCAGCGGCTGGACCCTCAACTGCGTGGTCCTGCTCGACAACGTCGACACCGCGATCGGCCACGACTTCCTCGACGAGCTCGTCATGGCCCGCAGGCAGCGCGCCGCCTACGCGGCGGACGATCCGGACCCGCTCACCGTGGTCGCCACCAGCCGGGGCGACCTGGCCGAGCGCGTCCGGGTCCGGGGCGAGAGCGCCGCGGCGCTTGCGGACGCGGGCTATGCCGACTACCTGCGGCGCAGCCACACGCAGGTCGGCCGGTGGTGGTACCCGGTGCTGCTGCCCGACCTCACGCTGGACGAGGTCGGGAACATGGTCTCCGCGCTCGAGCTGCCCGGCGGCACCCGGCACGCGGTCACCTCCGCGGTGCACCGGTTCACGTCCGGCCACCCCGGGGCCACGCGGATGATGCTCGACGCCATCGCCGAGCATCCGGACCAGCCTGCCGACCTGCTGACGATCCTCGGCTTCCCCGAGCCCGGCGTGCTCGCCGGGAGCCGCACGGTCGAGGAAAGCCTGCTGAGGCGGCTCACCGAGGGCATGCGCGCGGACGCTCTCGCCGACCTCGCCACCTGCGCCGCCGCCCGGGACGAGGAAGCAGCGCTGCGCCTGGCCGCCGACAGCGGCCTGCTCATCGGCATGCGCGGCGAGGATTCGGTGATCTTCGCCCCCGATCTGTGGCGGGCCGGCCCGCCCGGTCAGGCCGCGGTGCTGCACCCGGTGCTGCGCCGGCTGCTGCTGCGGCGCCTGGCCGCGCGCGCCCCGGGCTCCCCCGCGGACTGGGCCGCGGTTTTCGGCTGGCTGCGGGCGAGCTGCCTGGAGGCAGGCGACGAGACCGGCGAGCTGTATCACGCGCTCGCGGTGGGCGCGGTCGAGCACGTGGCCCGGTGGTTCGCGCACGCGCTGGAGCACCGCGACCCGGCCGAGTGGGTGCGGCTGCTGGGTTCGGTCACGGCCGCACCCAACCGGCTCGATCACAGGCAGGAACCGGCGCCCGTGGTCCGGGCCCTGACCGCGTGGGCCGATCAGCGCGACGTGCCGCTCGCGCTCGTCGGCCGGCTCGTCGCGGCCTCGTGGATCCACGCCGACCCGCTGAGTGCCGGTCACCGGCGCAGCCTGCTGCGGGAAATGGGGGCTGACTTGTACCAGATCGCGCCGTATTCGACCGATGGCCTGACCGTGCTGCGGGACGAGGCGGACAGCTACCGTGACGCCGCCGCCGGCGACGGCTGGTACGGCTGACAACACCTGGCTGCGCCCGGATACCAGGGCCGAGCGTGAGGAGAGCGAGCCGACGATGGCCAAGAAACCAAAGGCACCGGGTGCGCCGGGCCGCGAAGGACCGGATTTCCGGCCGCCGGCCCGGCCAGGCGACCAGCGGCGCTCCAGGCGGATCAGAGCCGGGCTGGCCGCCTTAGCGGTTGTGGTCGTCGCGGCGGCCGGCCTCACCGGCTATGACCTCGCCACCGGTCACCGGGTCGCACCGCCGCACCCCGGCTCGCTGGCCTTCTGCCACGGCTCCACGCCGCGCTTCCAGATATTCAGGAACAACGGCGCCTGCGTCGGCGTGACCGACGGGTCGTACGTCTTCGAACCCAGCCTGGCAGCGATCGAGCGTGCGATCGCGATCGAGAACGCCAAGGTCCGCGCCCAGCGGACGTACGCGACCGTCGCGCTGCTGACGCCGATGACGGCCAGCGCGACCAGCGACGTCTCCCTGCCGCGCATCAAGGACGAGCTGGCCGGCGCGTACGCCGCGCAACTCGCCGCCAACGGCGACGACCTTTCTCAGGATCAGCCGCCGATCCAGCTCGTCCTGGCCAACGAGGGCACCAGCCAGGAGCTGGCGTACGGGCAGGTCACCGGCCTGCTCAAGGAGATGAGGGCGCCGCCAGTCAACCTCCGCGCGGTGATAGGCATGGGCGTCAGCGTGGAGCAGACGGTCCTGGGCGCCAAGATCCTGAGCAAGGCGGGCATCCCGATGATCGGTTCGGTGACCACCGCCGATCAGCTGGACTGGCCGAACATCACCGGGCTGGCCCGGGTCGTGCCGGACGTCAGCGACGAGATCACCGCGCTGCAGCGGTATTTCGCGGCGCACGGCGGCCTGGGACCCGCCGTCCTGGTCACCGACACGAACGCCAGCGACCTCTACACGTCGGATCTCATGAAGGATTTCACTGCCGCGTTCGGCCAGGACCTCACCTCACAGGCGCAGCCCTTCGGTCCCGGGCCGGGCGAGGGCACCGAGCTGCGGCTGATCAGCAGCAGCGTGTGCCCGCTGACCGGCACGCCGCCCGCGGTCCTCTACGCCGGCCGCGAGACCGCCCTGCCCACGCTCATCACCGAGCTTCAAGGCGCTCCCAACTGCGGCGGCAAGCAGGTAACCGTCGTGACGGGCGCCGACGCGGTGTCGCTGCCGCCCGGCCAGACGACGAACCAGCCCAGGGAGGGCCACGTCTCGGTCATCTACTCCGACATCGCCAACCCCAACCCGGCCGCGGTCCTGCCTCAGGTGCGGCAGATCTTCGCCGACAGCGCGGCCGGAACGGCGAGCCTGAGCGACCCCTGGACCATCGCCAGCTATAACGCGATGACCGCCGCGTCGATCGCCATCACCGACGCGGCATCCGGGTCGAGCCCGGTCCCCCTGCTCGGGACGGTTCAGGGCGTTATCCCCTTGCTCAGCCAGAGGCAGGAGGTGCCGGGAGCGACCGGCCCGTTCTCGATCGGCACCGACGGCAACGTGATCGATCCCGTCGTGCCGATCATGAGACTGACCGACGGGTCGACGACGCTGCTGTCGTCGTGACGCCGCTCGTCGTGACGCCGGCCGGGAACCATGCGGCCGGTGACCGCACGGTTCACCGGCCGCGCTTGCGGGGCCACATGATGAACCCGACGATCACGCCGGCCACCGCGCACGCCGCGCCGCCGAACAGGAACCACCTGCCGGGGCCGCTGTTCGTGATCACGATGCTCCCTCCAGGGGTGGCCATGGCCATCACGAACGACGCGACGAACCATCCCACGGCGGGCATGAGCCCGCCGAGGGGGCGGCGCATTCCCCAGGCGGCGGCCACGCACGTCAGCAGGATGAGCAGGTCGAAGGCCAGCGCCGCCAGCGGGACCGGCCCGACCACGCGGCTGAACTGAAAGCTGCCGATCAGCCCCTCGGCGACGCCGAGCACCAGCAGCACGGCGTAGGAACCGGCGGCCACCAGGCGGCCGTCATGGTCGGCAGGCCGGCCGCGTTGCCGGTCCTGGGCGCTGTCCACGTCAGAAGGCTAGCCAATCCCGGCGAATAGATCGGTCTCCCAGCCGTGCGGCCCGGTGCCCGGGCCGAGCGGCCCGCTCAGCAGCGTGTAGCACTCGCGGCCGAACGCGCGCTGCCCCACCCGGTCCGACAGCGCGAAGAACGGGCTCTCCACGGCGATCTGGGTGGCGTGCGCCCGCATCGCCGCGATCTTCTGGTCCAGGTACGCGGTCGCGTCGATCTCCGTGGTCACCTGCTCATCCGGCACGCCGAACGGAAGGTCGTCCGCCGAGTCGACCTGGGTGAAATCGGGTGCGCCGCCCGGGAAGGCGCCCTGCTGCTGGCTCTCACGCAGCGCCTCGATGGCTCCGGTCAGGACGGAGCGCGGCACCGCGGTGGCGTAGAACTTCGCGACCAGCCCGTCGGCCAGCTCGAAGGCCCTCCGGGCCACCCTGTGCGCCTGGATGTGGTCGGGATGGCCGTAGAAGCCGTTGGCGTCGTAGCTGATCAGGACCTGCGGCCGGACCTCGCGGATCACCGCGAGCAGCTCGCCCGCCGCCTCGTCCACGTCCGCCCGCCAGAAGCTCCCGGGCGCGTCGTTGCTGGCCAGCCCCATCATCCCCGAGTCATGCCACCGGCCAGGCCCGCCCAGGAACCGGTGGTCGGTCACGCCGAGCGCCGCGCAGGCCGCGTCCAGCTCGCCGATCCGGTACTGCCCGAGCCCCCCGTCCGCGCCGGCCAGGTGGGCCAGGTCCGGGGGGATGACCTCGCCCAGCTCGCCCAGCGTGCAGGTGATCAAGGTCACACCCGCTCCCTCGGCCGCGTACTTGGCCATCGTGGCGCCGGTCCCGATCGACTCGTCGTCGGGGTGGGCATGCACGAGCAGCATCCTGTGCCCGTCACCCCTCGCCCGCACTGGTCCGCTCATGCCGTTTCCCCCGCTCGCCCCCGGGGCGCGCCGCGGCCCTCCCTGTCGCTCACGGCAAGGAGCCTAGCGACACCGGCGGCCGGCCAGGACCGAGGCTCAGCGGCGGGGGGCGCACGGCTGGCAGGATCTGGTTCGTGACCGGCATCACCGCCCCCGGCCGGGCCCGGGCCCGGCACCTCGGCATCGTCGTCGGCTCGCTGCCCGCCGGCCCGGTGAACGCGATCACCGACGTCCCGGGGGTCCGGGTCGGGCACACCACGCTGATCGAGGGCAGCGACATCAGGACCGGCGTCACCGCGATCGTGCCGGACGGGCTGACCCGGGCCGGGACGCTGAACGCCGGGCTCGCCGTGGGCAACGGTTACGGCAAGATCGTCGGGACCACGCAGGTCGCCGAGCTCGGCGAGATCGAGACCCCGGTCCTGCTCACCGGGACCCTGAGCACGTTCCGGGTCGCCGACGCGCTGGTCAGCTACGTGCTCTCGCTGCCCGGCCATGAGGAGCTCACCTCGGTCAACCCGGTGGTCGCCGAGACGAACGACGGGTTCCTGTCTGATATGCGCCGCCGGCCGGTCAC
>JASIJN010000562.1 GCA_030050125.1 Streptosporangiaceae bacterium
TCCGCAGCAGCCTCAGCGGCGGAGGAAGCTCGAGGTCCTGACCCACCCGGGCAAGTCTAGGCGCCAGCAGCGGGCCGCCGACGGTCGCAGACCGCCCTCGGCTGCAGGTCTCCGCCAGCCAGAGCCACTGTCACCCTCGCCGCCCCAACGGGACGTGCACGTAGAGCTCCTTGCGGTTCGGGACTTCCACGGGATGCTCGGCGGGCTGCGGGAGCTGGTACTTGACTTCCTCCAAGTGCTCGAAGTACTGGCGGTCTGCGTTGTAGACCCTGTCGAACTTCCAGATCATCTTGACGAAGTTGGTCTGGCCCCGGAGCAACTGCCGGGCGACGAGTCCGGTTGTCTCGGCGAGCGCCGCGACGCCCAGGTGCTTGCGGGCCAGGACCGCCTGGGTCTTCACCAGCTCCTGGTAGAAGCGGTACAGCGGCAGCCGCGTGGGGAGCACCGCGTGCTGCACGTCGAACAGGCGGTAGTCGAGCGTGGTCAGCCGCCGGGACTCGGTCAGCCAGGTCTCGGTGCCCGGGTACGGCGTCTGCACCGTGATGTTGACGATCTCGGGGACGCTCATGGCCCACTCGCGCACGAACGCGAACCGCGCCTCGTCCCAGTCCGGGTCGGCGATGATGTTGATGGCCACCATTAGCCCGATGGACCTGGCCACCTCGAGCGCCTTGTTGTTGACCTTCGGGCTCGTCCGCTTGCGGAACTGCCTGAGCCCGTCCTCGTCCAGGGCCTCGAGGCCGAGGAACATGTATTCGAGGCCGAGCCGCTTCCAGCGCCGGAACACCTCCTCGTTGCGCAGCAGCACGTCGCAGCGGGTCTCCAGGTAGTAGCGCTTGCGGATCCGCCGCCGCTCTAGCTGCCGGGCGATCTCGTCGCCTTCCTCGGCCTTGATGAACGCCACGTCGTCCACGATGAACACGCCCGGTTCCCTGATCCGGGTCATGTCCTCCACCGCTGCCTCCGGTGACAGCCGACGGTAGCTGCGGCCGTAGAAGGTCCAGGCGCTGCAGAACGAGCAGTCCCAGGGACAGCCGCGGGTGAACTCGATCGATGCCGCCGGGTCCATCACCCCGATGAAGTACTTGCGGCGGCGTCCGCCGAGATGCCGGGCCGGCAGGTGATCGTCGAGGCTGTGCACCATCGCCGGAGGGCGCCCGGGCCCGTCCATGGTGACCGCCCCGGGCACGTCGGCCATGGCGCGATCCGGCAGGGCGGCGAGCAGCGCGGGCGCTCCCACCTCGCCCTCGCCCTTGAGCACCACGTCGATGGCGCCGTCGGCGTGGTCGAGGACCTGCTCGGCCACGAACGACACGCTGTGCCCGCCCACGAACACCGTGCAGCCGGGCCGCATGACCTTGATCCGCTTGGCCAGGTTCACGACCTCCGGCACATTGGCCAGGTAGTTGAGGCTGAAGCCCACCGCGTGCGGCCGGAACTCGATGACCTCGCGCTCGAGGTCGTCGTGGTCGTAGACCTGCAGGTCCATCAACCGGACGTCGTGACCGTCGGCCAGCGCCGCGGCGGCCACGCGCTCCAGCCCCAGCGGCTCGAGCCGCAGGAAGATCTCCGAGTACATCAGCGCACTGGGATGTACGAGCAGAACACGCATGAACCAGGACCCCCCGTGGTCGGCGGCAGCTCAAGGCGCTGCGGGTGTTCGGGCACGGCGGCTCAGGAAGCGGACGAACTCGCCGCCCTCGCGCAGCCGCCGGGCCGCCATGTCCGGCTGACGCAGCAGCTCGGCAGACATCTCGGCCAGCTTCCCGGCGCGGAAGTAGAACCTCTTGTAGAAAGCGTCGACCGATTCCAGGATCTCGGTTCGCTCGAGGTGCGGATAGGACAGGGTCGCCAGCTGGGTGCCTCCCTGGCTGACCAGCCCGGCGCCATCGTCGTCCTCGGGAATCCAGCCGCTCTCGGCGGCCTTCCGGTACAGCTCGGTCCCGGGATAAGGAGCGGCGACCGAGACCTGGATCGTGTGCGGGTTCACCTCGCGGGCGTACCGTATCGTCTCCTGGATGGTCTGCCTGGTTTCGCCGGGAAGGCCGAGAATGAACGTCCCGTGCACGGTGATCCCGAGATCCTTGCAGTCCCGGGCGAAGCGGCGGGCCCGGTCCACCCGCAGGCCCTTCTTCACGTTGTTGAGAATCTGCTGGCTGCCCGATTCGTAGCCCACGACGACCAGGCGCAGGCCGTTGTCCCGCAGCACGGCCAGGGTCTCGCGCGGGACGTTGGCCTTGGCGTTGCACGACCAGGTGATGCCGAGCCTGGCCAGCCCGCGGGCGATGGCCTCGGCCCTCGGCCGGTCGTCGGTGAACGTGTCGTCGTCGAAGAACAGCTCCTTGACCTGCGGGAAGAGCGCCTTCACGACCTCGGCCTCGGCCAGCACGTTGGCCACGCTGCGGGTCCGGTAGCGGTGCCCGCCGACGGTCTGGGGCCACAGGCAGAACGTGCACCTGGACCGGCATCCCCGGCCGGTATACAGCGACATGTACGGATGCCGGAGGTAGCCGATCGAGTAGTCCTCGGCCCGCAAGTCCCGTTTGTAGACCGGAGTCACGAACGGCAGCCGGTCCATGTCCTCCAGGATCGCCCGGTCCCTGGTGTGCACCACCTGGCCGCCGGGGCCCCGGTAGCTCACGCCGTGCACGGAATCCAGCGGACGTCCGGCGGCCACCTCGGCGATGGTGAAGTCGAACTCCTCCCTGGCCACAAAGTCGATGGCCGGGGAGGCCAGCAGCGAGCGCTCCGGCTCGACGGCGACCTTGGCTCCCACGAAGCCGACCCGCAGCGCCGGGTTCTCCGCCTTGAGCGCCTCGGCCACCTTGACGTCGCCGGCGAAGGCGGGAGAACTCGTGTGCACGATGGCCAGATCGTGGCCGCGAGCCAGCGGGGTGATGTCGTCCAGGGTGAGCCCCGCGGGCGGCGCGTCGACAAGCCGGCTGCCCGGGACCATGGCGGCGGGCTGGGCGAGCCAGGTCGGGTACCAGTACGAGCGGATCTCCCGCCTGGCTTGGTACCGCGCGCCGGCGCCGCCGTCGAAGCCCTCGTAGGAGGGAGGATTGAGAAAGAGCGTGCGCATCATCGGGACTGACTCCTCTCAGGGCATCGCTAGCGGTAAGGCGACCGGTCCGAGCTGGGGCGGGGATGCGATCAGGTCGGCGATCCCGGCCACGGCCGGGACCGGGAGCCGCAGGTCGAGGCCGATGCTCTGCAGGGCCTGCGCGTAGGCCGGCTCCCACTCTCGGGCCGGCTGGGCCGGGCCGTTCAGCGGGGCGGGAATCACCTGGTCCCGCAGGGCCAGCACGCTGGCGGTCACCCCGGCGGGAGTGGGCACGCAGACGTGGGCCCCGCCCTGCTCCAGCTCGTGCAGCAGGTTGTCCCGGCCGTGACCTGGCATCACGTCGAGGAGCAGCAGCTGCCGGCCGACCACCCGGGCCTCGCTGCAGGTCGTGGCGCCCGGCAGGGCCACGACCACGTCGGCGGCGGCCATCAGCTCGGGGACCCGGTCGGTAAAGCCGAACGGCGTGATCCGGGGCGTGGCGGCGGCCAGCTTCCTCAGCCGCTGCTCGATGGCCCGTTCGCGGCCGGCCACGGCCAGGACGTGCACCCCGGCGTCGGCGAGCGCGCGGACCCCCTCGACCAGCGGCCCGAATCCCCAGCCGCTGTCGATGACCAGCACGCAGAAGTCGGTCGGCGGCACGCCCAGCGCCGCCCTGGCCCGCTCCTGGGACGGCGCGGCATAGAAGGCCGAGCGCACCGGGGGCGGCACGACCGCCACCCGGGCCCGGGGCAGGTAGCGCCGGACCGATTCCGCGGCGGCCGGCGAGGTCACCAGGAACAGGTCGGTCCCTTCCGAGACCCACATCCGGTGCACGGTGACGTCCGTGCATAGCACCACCGTGCGCAGCCCGGGCATCTGCGCCCCGAGCCTGGCCGCCGCCGACGCGCCGGTCGCGAACACGCTGAACAGCAGGTCCGCGGGCTGGCGCCGCAGTTCGGCGCGCAGGGCCGGCACCAGCCTGGCGGTGGCCGTCCGGTCCATCAGGCGGGCCAGGTGGCTTCCGGTGCGCAGGTGGGCGAAATGCAGCCCGTCATACAGGCCAGGGATCGTGACCAGCCGGTCGAAAAGCCGCATCCCGACGCCGCCGCTGACCCGCCCCATCAGGGACATGCAGTCGAGGCTGCGGGTACGCCAGCCGGACCGCTCCAGCAGTCCGGCGCAGCTGCGCGCCATCATCTCGTGGCCGAGGCCGAGCGACCCGGCCAGCAGCACCGCGTCCTGCGTCACGTCATCTCCCGGGCCGGGCCTCGGATCGCAGGGTGCGGCGCCGGCTACTGCAGCTCCGACACGATCCAGTCGATCATTGCGGCCAGCAAGCAGGAAGCACCCGCGAGGAGCAGCGCGATGCGTGCCTCTTTTCCCATGGTTTCCCCTTTCGCGGGCGGCCCAGCAGGCGCGGGCGGCCCGTCGGTGGCGGGTTCCTGCGTGAGGTCGGCCGGCCGACCGGTCTGCGACATAAGTCAAGGCTTTCCCGGTTAGACGCAGCGCTACATCCTCAATACGGCTAGTTCGGATCCAGCCGGTCGCGCCGCCGGGCCGGGTCTACGCCGTCCGGTCGGTGCTCAGGATGTACCGCTCGACCGCTTTCGCGAAGCCCTCGTCCTGGTTGGACGCGGTCACCCGCCGGGCGGCACGCTGCACCTCGGGGCTGGCATTGCCCATCGCGATGGACAGCCCGGAATGGGCGAACATGAGCACATCGTTGGGCATGTCGCCGATGGTGGCGATCTGCTCGGGCGCGAGCTTGTAACTGGCCGACAGGTACTTGGCCACGCAGCCCTTGTTCGCGTCGGGATGGGTCACGTCGAGGTAGTACGGCTGCGAGCGGGCCGCGGATACGTGATCACCGAACCGGTCCCGCGCGGCGTCGGCCGCGGCGGCGACGGCGTCCAGGTCGTCGCTGACACCCACGATCTTGACGACGCCCTCGGTCAGGTCGTCGTACCCGGCGACCAGCACGGGATCGAACCGCACGGTGGCCCGCTCCCTGGCCACGTGCGGCCCGTTCAGGTCGCGCACGTACCAGTCGGCCCCCCGGTAGAGCCAGACGTCCAGCCGGGAGGACTCCAGCAGCGAGATCGCGGGCGCGACCACATCGGCCGGGATGTCCTGCTCCGAGATGACGGTCATGTCATCGCGGGTGTAGATCCCGCCGTTGAAGGCGGCGATGGGCGTGGCCAGGCGCAGCGGCTCGATGAGCATGGACATGCCCCGGGGCGGGCGGCCGCTGGTGATCGCGAACAGGACGCCGGCCTCGCCAAGCTTGCGCACCGCCTCGATGGCGCGGGCAGTGAGAACCTTCTCGTTGGTCACCAGCGTGCCGTCGACATCGGCGAGCAGCAGGCGGACCGGCGGTGTGCTCACGTGCGCCACCCTATCGGCCGCGGTGGCCGGGGACGCGGCCGTGCCAGACTATGCAGACGTGGACAGGGAACGGGAGAAGCAGGTGGCGGCCGAGGCGGCCGCGGAGCTCGTGCGCGACGGCATGGCCGTGGGCCTCGGCTCCGGCACCACCACGGAGGATCTGCTGCCGGCCCTGGCCCGCCGCGGGCTGTCGATCCGCTGCGTGGCCGCCGCGCCGCATATCGAGCGGGAGGCGCGCGAGCTCGGCCTGATCGTCGACCCGTTCGACTCCGTGGATCGCCTGGACATCGCGATCGACGGGGCGGACCAGATCGCCGACAGCGGCTGGCTGATCAAGGGCGGAGGGGCGGC
>JASIJN010000563.1 GCA_030050125.1 Streptosporangiaceae bacterium
CAGCCCGGCCGGCGCCAGGCCCAGCGCGCGGGCCTGCACCAGGACGTTCCCGACCGCGGACGCCTCGACCGGGCCGGCCACCACGGGCAGCTCGCAGGCGTCGGCCGTGAGCTGGCAGAGCAGATCGTTCCGGGCGCCGCCGCCGACCAGGTGAATCGTGTCAGCGTGCCGCCCGGACAGCTCCTGGACGGTCATGATCGCGCGCCGGTGGGCGAGCGCGAGGCTGTCCATGATGCAGCGGACGGTCTGCGCGGGGTCGGCCGGCGCGGGCCGCCCGGCGGCCTCGCAGGCGGCGGCGATCCTGGCCGGCATGTCCCCCGGGGCGAGCAGCGCGGGATCGTCGGCGTCGATCACCCAGCGCAGAGCCGGGAGTCGGGCGGCCCGGGCGAGCAGGTCCCCCAGGTCGGGGCAGGACCAGGTCCGCAGCGACTCCTGCAGCAGCCACAGGCCGGCCACGTTGCGCAGGTAGCGGATCGTGCCGTCGATGCCGGCCTCGTTGCTGAAGTTCGCGAGCCGGCTGGCCTCGGTCAGGACCGGCTGGCTCAGTTCCATCCCGACAAGCGACCAGGTGCCGCACGAGATGAACGCGAAGTTCTCGCCCTGGGCAGGCACGGCGGCCACGGCCGACGCGGTGTCGTGCGAGCCGACGGCCACGACCGGCAGCCCGGCCGGCAGGCGCGCATCGGCGGCCACCTCCGGCCGCAGCTCGCCGACCAGGTCACCGGGCCGGCGAAGCGGCGGGAAGAGGTGCCCAGGCAGGCCGGCCCGCTCGATGAGCGAGGTCGCCCACTGGCGTGCCGTGACGTCGAGCAGCTGGGTGGTGGACGCGTTGGTGATCTCGGCTCCGGCCGAGCCGGTCAGCCAGTACCCGAGCAGGTCCGGGATCAGCAGCAGCGTCCGCGCCGCGCCGAGCTGTGGCGTCCCTGCCGCGGCGGTGAGCTGGCAGATCGTGTTGATGGCCAGCTGCTGGATGCCGGTGGCCGCGTACAGCTCCCGGGCCGGGATCCTGGCCAGCACCTGCTCGACGGCACCCTCGGTGCGCCGGTCGCGGTAGTGCACGGGGTTGCCCAGGAGCGCCCCGCCCGAGTCGATCAGGCCGTAGTCCACGCCCCACGAGTCGATCCCCGCGCTGCCCAGCTCGCTCACGTCGGCCGCGGCCCGCAGCCCGTCGAGGACCTCCCGGTACAGGCTCAGGATGTCCCAGTGCAGCGTCCCGCCCGCGCTGACCGGGATGTTCGGGAACCGGTGCGCCTCGCGCAGCTCCAGCAGGCCGGAACCCACCCGGCCGACCATGACCCGCCCGCCCGACGCGCCCAGGTCGACCGCGGCCACCGCAACGTCCGCCTGCGCGGTCACCGCAGGAACGCGGCCGTCACCCCGCTGTCGACCGGGATGTGCAGGCCCGTGGTCACCGGCAGGTCCCCCGAGGTCAGCGCGACGACGGCGGCCGCGACGTGCTCCGGCAGCACCTCGCGCTTCAGCAGCGTCCGCCCCGCGTAGTAGGCGCCGAGTTCCTCCTCGGGCACGCCGTAGACCGCGGCCCGCCTGGCTCCCCAGCCGCCGGCGAAGATCCCGGAGCCGCGGACCACGCCGTCCGGGTTGATGCCGTTGACCCTGATGCCGAACTGGCCCAGCTCGGCCGCGAGCAGCCGCACCTGGTGCGCCTGGTCGGCCTTGGCCGCGCCGTAGGCGACGTTGTCCGGGCCGGCCACGACCGAGTTCTTTCTGCAGATGTAGACGATGTCGCCGCCCATGCCCTGGTCCCGCATCACCCGGGCCGCCTCCCGGGTCACCAGGAACGAGCCCCGGGCCATCACGTCGTGCTGCAGGTCCCAGTCCGCGGCGGTGGTCTCGAGCAGCGGCCGGGAGATGGACAGCCCGGCGTTGTTGACCACCAGGTCGACGCCGCCGAACGCCAGCACCGCCGCCACGAGCGCCGCCGCGATCGCGGCCTCGTCGGTCACGTCCACGGTGACGCTGGCCACGACATCGGGGGAGCCGATCTCGTCGGCGACCTTGGCGGCGCCGGGGCCGTCGCGGTCGGCGACGACCACGCACGCTCCCTCGGCAGCCAGCCGTCGCGCCGTGGCCCGCCCGATCCCGGAGGCGCCGCCGGTGACCAGGGCCACCCGGGTGGCCAGCGGCCTCGGCTTCGGCCGCCGGGCCAGCTTGGCCTCCTCCAGCGCCCAGTACTCGATCCGGAACTTCTCCGCCTCGTCGATCGGGGTGTAGCTGGATACCGACTCCGCGCCACGCATCACGTTGATGGCGTTCAGGTAGAACTCGCCCGCCACCCGCGCGGTCTGCTTGTCCGCGCCGAAGCTGAACATGCCGACCCCCGGCACCAGGACGATCGCCGGATCCGCGCCGCGCATCGGCGGCGACTCCGCCGTGGCGTGCCGCTCGTAGTACCGCCGGTAGTCCGCTCGGTACTCCTCGTGCAGCTCGGCCAGTCGGCCGGCCGCCGCGTCCAGCGGCGCGGACGGCGGCAGGTCCAGCACCATCGGCCGCACCTTGGTGCGCAGGAAATGGTCGGGGCAGGACGTGCCGAGCGCGGCGAGCCTGGGGTGCTCGCGGCCGGCCAGGAAGTCGAGCACCGCGGGAGCGTCGTTGAAGTGCCCGACCTGCGCCCGGTCGGCCGAGGCCAGTCCCCGGATGACCGGCGCCAGCGCGGCGGCGCGGGCCCTGCGCTCGGCCATCGGCAATGGTCCGTACTCCGGGATGATTTTTCCGAACGCCCCGTCTCTCCCCCGCTCACTCAGGAAACGCGTGGCGGTGGAAATAATCTCAAGAGAGTTCCTCTCACACTGGTCGCTCGACAGGCCCCAGGCGGTGATGCCATGCCCGCCCAGGATCACGCCGATCAGGTCCGGGTTGTCGCGCTGCACCGCGGCGATGTCCAGGCCGAGCTGGAAGCCGGGCCGCCGCCACGGGACCCACGCCACCCGCCCGCCGAAGCACTCCCTGGTCAGCCGCGCGCCGTCGGCGGCGGTCGCGAGCGCGATCCCGGCGTCGGGGTGCAGGTGATCCACGTGCGCGGGCGCGAGCAGACCGTGCATGGCGGTGTCGATCGACGGGGCCGCTCCGCCCTTGCCGTGCAGACAGTAATCCAGCGCGGCCACCATCTCGTCCTCGCGCTCGGCCCCCGGATAGACCTCGGTCAGCGCGCGGACCCGGTCCAGGCGCAGCACGGCGAGCCCGCTGGCGGTCAGCGTCCCCAGGTCGCCGCCGGAACCCTTGACCAGCAGCAGGTCGGCCTCCTGCCCGGTCACCGGGTCGGTGGCCCGGCCCTTGGCCGAGGTGTTGCCGCCCCCGTAATTGGTGTTGCGCGGGTCGGACCCGAGCCGGTTGCTGCGTCCCACCAGCGCCTCCACCTCGGGCGGTAGCCGCGGCTCCATCCCCGCTCCTCCTCTCGGTCGTCCCTGCCCTGCCGGTCCTCAGCTGCCCCAGCTGGCCGGCGTCCCGCCCACCCGGCCCGCGACGATCTTCTCCGGGTAGCCGGACCTGAGGTAGGCACCGACCGGATCGGGGTCCAGGCCCATCTCCTCGCGCAGCCCGGCCAGCAGCGGGCGCACGTCGGTGTTGTAGGCGTCCATCAGCGCCGCGTTCGCGCCCAGCACGTCCCCGGCCCGCTGCGCCGCAGCCAGGGCGTCCCGGTCGATCAGCAGCGCCTTGGCCGTCGCCTCCTGGACGTTCATCACCGACCGGATCTGGGCCGGGATCTTCGGCTCGATGTTGTGGCACTGGTCGAGCATGAACGCGATCCCCGCCTCGGGCCCGAGCGCGTCGGCCGCCACCACCTCGTTGAGGATCCGGAACAGCTGGAACGGGTCGGCCGCCCCGACCATCAGATCGTCGTCGGCGTAGAACCGGCTGTTGAAGTCGAAGCCGCCCAGCCGCCCGGCCCGCAGCAGGATGGCGACGATGAACTCGATGTTCGTGCCCGGCGCGTGATGCCCGGTGTCCACGACGACCGCGGCCTGCGGCCCGAGCGCCAGGCAGTGCAGCAGCGAGGTGCCCCAGTCGGGCACGTCGGTGGTGTAGAACGACGGCTCGAACAGCTTGTACTCGAGCAGCATCCGCTGGTCCGGCCCGAGCCGCTGGTACACCGCCTGCAACGCCTCGGCCAGCCGGTCCTGGCGGGCCCGGATGTCGTCCTGACCCGGGTAGTTGGTGCCGTCGGCGAACCACAGCTTCAGGTCGCGTGACCCGGTCGCGTCCATGATGTCGACGCACTCGAGCAGGTGGTCCAGGGCCTTGCGGCGCACTCTTTTATCCGGGTTGGCCACGCTCCCGAGTCTGTAGTCATCATCCTGGAAGACGTTCGCGTTCACGGTTCCGATCCGGATGCCCGCGTCCACCGCGTAAGCGGACAGCGCCGCGTAGTCGTCCACCTTGTCCCACGGGATGTGCACGGCCACGCTCGGCGCCACGCCGGTGAAGGCGTGCACCTGAGCCGCGTCATCGACCTTCTCGAATGGCGTGCGCGGAACTCCCGGCTGGGCGAATACCTTGAACCTGGTCCCGGTGTTGCCGAACGCCCAGGACGGGGTCTCGATCCGGTGCTCCCTCAGGGCGGTCTTTACTGCGGTCAGGTCAGGCATCTGCGGGTCATCTCCAGATAACAGATCTTTGGCACTGCTCAGTCGAGGTGGAAGATCTCGTCGATCCTGCGGAAACCCTCGTCGGGCCGCAGGCCGCCGAGATCGGCGAAGAATGGCCGCATTTCGGCCTGCCAGCGGGCGTTCACGTCGGTCTCCGCCATTCGCTGCCGCGCTGCCGCGTAGTCGTCGGTCTCCAGGTAGCCGATCAGCAGGCCGTCGTCGGTGAGGAACAGCGAGTAGTTGGCCCAGCCTGCCGCGCGCAGTGCCTCGGTCATCTCCGGCCAGACCTGGTGGTGCCTGGCCCGGTACTCGTCAAGCCGTCCCGGCCGGATCCGGCCCAGGAAGCACACGCGCTCCATCTGGTGTCCTCAGGTTCTCTTCTTTTGCGGCTTGGGGCGGGGCGCCGGGCCGGGAGGAGGCCGCCCGGCGCCCCGTCTCGGGGGCGGAGGTGCCGGGAGATCGCCCCGGCACCCCGTCCTCGGCTTGATCAGGCTGGGCCCGTGCGGGCTGCGGCCTGGGTTGGTCAGGCTGGGCCCGTGCGGGCTGCGGCCTGGGTTGGTCAGGCTGGGCCCGTGCGGGCTGCGGCCTGGGTTGGTCAGGCTGGGCCCGTCCGGGCTCCGGCCCGGACGCGTCAGACTGGGCCCGTCCGGACTCCGGCCCGGACGCGTCAGAAGTTGAAGTTGTTGATGTTGGACGAGTTGAACACGGTGGGCGGGCCCAGCAGGATCGTGTGATCGGGCCCTATCGTGTACCTGCCGAGCCTGCCAGCGGTGAACGTCTGCCCCTGCGCGTTGGTGATCTTCTTGGAGGCCAGGTACACGGCCGCGTAGGCGGCCAGGTAGCCGAGGTTGGCCGGGTTCCACAGGATGAACGCGGGCGCGACGCCGTCGGCCACGTACGCCTTCATCTCATCCGGCGTGCCCAGGCCGGTCACGATGACCTTGCCCTTCCACTTCGGCGTGGCCACCACCTGGGCCGCGGCCAGGATGCCCACGGTGGTCGGCGAGATGATGCCCTTGAGGTTCGGGTACTTCTCCAGCAGGCCCTCGGTCACCTGGGTGGCGGTCGGCGGGTCGTCGTTGCCGTACACGATCGACACAAGCTTCATGTTCGGGTACTTGGTCAGCTCTTGCTTCATGTAGCCGATCCAGGCGTTCTGGTTGGTCGCGGTGGCCGCGGCCGAGACAATCCCGATCTGGCCCGTATCGTGTATCTCGCTGGCCAGGAGATCAACCTCGCTGGTCCCGATTTCCGCGGTGGACGCCTGGTTGACGAACAGGTCACGACAGCCTGGCGCGTCCGAGTCGTAGGTGACCACCGTGATGCCCTTGGCCATGGCGCTCTTCAACGTCGGGCAGAGGGCGGTCGGGTCGGTCGCCGACACGATCAGGACGTTGGCGCCCTTGGCGATCGCCGCCTGGATGGCCGGGATCTGGGAGGCGGGCGTGGCCGCCGTCCCGCTGGTCTCGGTGCCGCTCTCGCCGAGGGTGTCGAGCGCGGCGATGGCGCCGCCGGTCTTGGCGCTGTCCGCGGTGGTGAAGTAATTGTTGCCGAGGTTCTTCGGGATGATGAAGACCTTCAGGCCCTTCTTGAGCCCGCCGCTCGAACTGGAAGAACTCGGGGAAGTCGAGCTTGACGAACTACACGCCGCAAGTATGGACGCCAACAACAGCACTGCCACGACGGACAGCGCTCTCTTGAAGGGAACTCTCATCCTGAATCCTTTCAATTTTGGGCCCAGGTAGCTGGGCGCCGAGATAGTGCGGATAAGAGGTGCCGCCGTGGCGGCAGTGGGCGGGCAGCGCCGATGGCCCGGGCCGTTGCCGGCACGGTTCCTGGTCCGTCGCGCCGTCCGCGCGGTACCCGTGTCGTGACGTCAGTCATGGCCCGACCCGATCGCCGACGGCACCGTCTTGTCCCTCCCGGCGGTCAAGCGGCGCAGTCGGCCCGCGAGGGCCGCCATGTTCGGCACGAACACGCTGATGAGCAGGAGCCCGCCAACGGGGATGCTGGCCGCCTCCTGGTTGAAGCTCGTCAGCAGTAGTGCGTTCGAGATTCCCGCGAAGGCGAGCACCCCGAGCACGACGCCGACGATTGTCCCCCTGCCACCGAAGATCGAGACCCCGCCCAGCAGGACGACGGCCACCACGTCAAGCTCGAGACCGAGCCCGTTGCTGTTGACCGAGGTGGAAAGGCGGAACGTGAGCAGCACGCCGGCCAGCGAGCAAACCACGCCGGACACGATGTACAGCAACGTCTTGATGCGCTTGACCCGGATTCCGGCGAACGTGGCGGCCTCCGGGCTGGCGCCCATGGCATAGATCGACCGGCCGACCGGCGTGAAGTGGAGTACCACGCCGAAGATCACGGCCAGGACGATGAACACCGCCGCGGAAAACGAGAGGTTGGTATGCAGCACGCCGTTGACGCCGACGTTGGTGTAGCTGGCCGGGAAGTTCGAGATCGTGTTCGGTCCCAGGATGATGTCGGCCACCCCGCGGTACAGGCCGAGCGTGCCGATCGTGACCGCCAGCGAGGGCAGTCTCAGCCGGGTGACCAGCAGGCCGTTGACCGCGCCCGCCAGCACGCCGACCACCAGGATGACGGCGAAGATGGCGAGCATCGGCCAGTGCTTGCCCCAGAGGTACCCGAGCTCCGCGCTCGACATCCCCATAATCGAGGCAACCGAGAGGTCGATCTCGCCGCTGATGATGATGAGCGTCATCGGCAACGCCATGATCGCGATCTCGCCGGACTGCAGGCCCAGGTTGAACATGTTGTTGCCGGTCAGGAACTCCGATGAGGTCGACACGCCGAGGATCCCGATCGCGATGACGACGAACGCCAGGCCGGTCTCCCAGCGCAGCATGTTTCTGGAGTCGAACCGCGACCGCCAGCCGGGCGGCGCGTCGACGGTCGCGGCCAGCGACGTGTCCCGATCAGGCTGCATCCCGGGCGCTCCTCTTGCGCAGCGCTGCCGCGAGCCGGACCGAGATGCCCCGGTCCAGGGTGATGGCCAGCAGCAGCAGGAATCCGGCGATCGCCTGGTCCCAGAAGTCGGAGATGCCGAGCACGTCGAGGGCAACGTTGATCGTGCCGAGCAGCAGCGCCCCGATCGCTGCGCCCACGGCGCTGCCGCTGCCGCCGAAGATCGCCACGCCACCGACCACGACCGAGGCGATAACGATGAGCGAGAAGTTGGTGCCCCCGGCGCTGGTGTTGATCGTCTGGTACTGGGCGGCCCACAGCACGCCCCCGACCCCGGCGATCCCACCGCAGAGCGTGAAGGCGGTGAACACGCGCTTGGCCACGGGAATGCCGGCCAGCCGGGCGCCATCCGGATTCGACCCGATCGCGTACAGCTCCCGGCCGGAACGGAACGAGCGGAGGTAGTACGCCCCGGCCCCGATCACGGCGGCGACCACGATCGCCAGCCACGGAACATCGAAGATGGTGACGATGGGTATGTCGACGAAACCGGCGGGAAGGGACGAGGCAACGACCACGTTGCCGCCGACGACCAGGATGTCGATGCCCTGGATGATGTAGAGGGTGGCGAGCGTGACGACCAGGCTGGGCACCCGCCCGAGCGACACCATCAGCCCGTTGGCCGCGCCGAATGCCAGCCCGATGCCGAGCCCGACCAGGAACACCACGGGGATCGGGATCCCGTGCACGTGCCCGAACAAACTGGCCGACAGGTACGCGGACAGCGCCAGCACCGACTGGACCGAGAGGTCCACGTTCCTGGTGATGATCACCATGGTCTCGCCGAGCGCTACGAGTGCGTAGACCGCGGTGTTGACCAGTATGAACTGGATGTTCGACGAGCTGACGAAGCGCGGCTGGATCACGGCGGTGACCAGGACGAACAGCGCCAGGACCGCGATGATGCCGGTCTCCCTCACCCGGAAGACACGCTCGGTCAGCCGACGCGACCCGATCTCGGCCGGCGCACCCGACGGGTCCCGCGGCGGGGCCAGGGTTGTGCTCACTGGGCCCCCTGAGTCGCTTCTCCGCCCGCTGCGCGTGCCTCGCTCACTGGGCCTGCTCCTGAAGCTGGCCGGTCGCCGCCGACATGATCTTTTCTTCCGAGGCGTCAGACCGGGCGTACTCACCGACCAGCCGTCCCTCGCGCATGACCAGGATCCGGTCGCCGACTCGGAGCACCTCGGGCAGCTCCGAGGAGATCATCAAGATCGCGACTCCGTTTCCCGCGAGTTCCGAAAGCAGCCGGTGCACCTCGGCCTTGGTGGCGATGTCGATGCCCCGGGTCGGCTCGTCCACGATCAGCAGGCTCGGGTTGCGCCCGAGCCACTTCGCCAGCACGACCTTCTGCTGGTTCCCGCCGGACAACTGGGATACCGGGTCGGTGAGCCGCCTGAACTTGATCCGGAGCTTCAGCGCCCAGTCAGCGGCGAAATCGCGTTCGGACTTCCCGGATATGAGCCCGGCATGGCGCAGCCTGCCCAGCGAGGCCAGAGCCATGTTCTGCTGCACCGACATGTCCATGACCAGGCCCTGCTGCCGCCGGTCCTCGGGCACGAAGCCCACCCCGGCGGCCATCGCGCTGGTGGGGGACGACTTGCGCAGCGGGCGCTCTCGCACGGTAACCGAGCCGGCGTCGTAGCCGTCGATGCCGAAGATCGCCCGCGCCACCTCGCTCCGGCCGGAGCCAACCAGTCCCGACATGGCCACGATCTCGCCCGCCCGCACGTCGAAGGAGACGTCGATGAACACTCCTTCTCTGGTGAGCCGCTCCACCTTCAGCACACGCTCTCCGGGCGCCGCGCGGCCTTCGGCGGCGCGTTCGTCCAGTTGCCGGCCGACCATCGCGCGGACCAGGTCGTCCGCGGTGAGACCGGCGAGTTCCCTGGTCAGCACCTGTCGGCCGTCGCGC
This sequence comes from Streptosporangiaceae bacterium, assembly GCA_030050125.1. The sequence continues at coordinate 9,505 of JASIJN010000563.1, forward strand.
ATTACCGTGACCCGCTGGCAGATCTCGAACACTTCCTCCAGACGATGCGAGATGAACAGCACCGCCGCCCCGGACGCTCGCAGCGTCGCCGCCACGTCGAACAGCCGGGCGACCTCGGCCGCTGACAGCGCGGCCGTGGGCTCGTCCATGACGATCACCCGGGCGTCGCGGGACAGCGCCTTGGCGATCTCGATGATCTGCTGGTCGGCGATGGACAGGCCGCGGCAGAGCCGGGCCGGGTCGAGCCGGACCCCGAGCCGCTCGAACAGCGCGCGGGCCTGGTCGCGCATCAGCCGGGTGTCGATCCGCCGACCGCGCCGCAACGGCTGGCGGCCCATGAAGATGTTCTCCGCCGCGGTCAGGTCGGGGAAGAGGGTGGGTTCCTGGTAGATCACCGCGATCCCGGCCTCCTGGGCCGCGGCCGGGCCGTGCAGCACGGCCGGGCTGCCATTCACCAGCAACTGGCCGCTGTCCGGCTGGTGCACCCCGGCGAGGATCTTCACCAGCGTGGACTTCCCGGCGCCGTTCTCCCCGACGAGCCCGTGCACCTCGCCGCCGTAGAGGTCGACCGACGCGTCCACGATCGCGTGCACCGCGCCGAACGACTTCGCCGCGTTCCGCAGCGACAGCAGCGGGATGCGTCCGTCCCCGTCTCCCGGTGCCCGCCCATCGGCCGGCCCTTGGCTGCTGGCGGACGCCGCACCGCCGGCCACCACGCGGCTCGCGGAGGGCGCCTGCCCTACGTCTGGTCCGTGCGCGGTCGCTGGTGCCTGTGCTTCGGCTGGTCGGTGCCCGGCCGCCGCTGGTGACTGCCTTTGGGCTGGTTCGTGTGTCGAAGCTGGCTCGGGTCGGTTGGGTTGCCCGGCGGCGGCTGGCATCAGTCCCGGCGCGAGCCTCGGCGGCGCCAAGCCAGGACCGCTGACCCTGCGCCCGTTGGCGTCGCGCCCAGCTTCCATGGACTGACCTCTGCCCTCTCCGCGCTTGGCCGCCGCTGCGTTCGGTCTGGTGCCCGGGCCCGGCTCGCTGGCTCAGCGACCGCCGACCCGCTAACCTGCAGCTCAGCGCCCATACCACGCCCTTCGGGGCGTCGGTCCTGCCGGGTTATGGAACGTTTCAAATCTGCGAAGTAGTGTCAATCGGGCGTTACATGACTGTCAAGAGTCGGTGAACTTCTTTAGTTGAGTCGTTATAAACCGCATGTCCGGACCGGGTGCGGCACCAGCGGCCCGGGGTGGCAACCACGGATCGGTCCTGCGTCGCCAACCTTTATGAGTTGTATGCCCGGTATCGCCGGACTGGCGCGGCCGCTCCTCCCCGCAGACCACTCCCCGCTCGAAGGGCGACGGTATTCCGGACAGGCTGAGCGGTTATCGGATAGAGCCTTTGACCAAAATTGGAAGAGCCGAAAATTCGGCTCGACCTACAGCGCTTCACAACCCCTAACCGGGACCCGATCAAACACGGAGGTATCGGGACAAAGATCCGAAGACTGCGGACGGCACCCCGCCCGGCCAACAGCGTGGACGGTCCGACGTGGCGGAAACAACAGCAGCGATGGCGCCGTTCACGCTGTTCGGGCAGGGCTTGGGGTATGCGGGGCCGGCGGGCGGGGCTGGGGTGTCGGGTCGTCGGCGGGGAGCGGGGTGGTTCGGCCCGGGTTAGCGGGGCGGCCGGCGCCGAGGGTATGCGGGGCCCGGCGGGCGGGACCGGGAGTATGCCGGGGCGCCGGCGGGGGAGCGGGGCGGTTCGGCCCCGGCTATCGGGGGCGGCGGAAGGTCAGCAGGGCGGCATGCCGCCGGTCGCGGACGTGGGCCAGGGCATCGCGGGTGGCCCGGGTGTCCGGATGGTCGTTGCCGAGCACGCGCTTGCGGCCGGCCAGCGCCCGCTTGTAGTAGTCGATCGACTCGCGCAGCCTGCCGGCCCGGGCGTAGCCGCCCGCCAGGTTGTTGACCGAGGTCAGGGTCGTCGGATGGTCCGGCCCGAGCAGCCGTTCGCGGTCGGCCAGGTTCTGCTCGTACAGCGCGATCGCCTCGGTCAGCCGGCCGGCCCGGCCGTAGGCGGCGGCCAGGTTGCCCCGCGAGGTCAGCGTGGTCGGGTGATCGGCACCGAGCACGCGGTCCAGGTCGGCGACGTTTCGCTCGTGCAGCGCGATCGCCTCGGTGATGCGGCCGGACCTGGCATAGGCGGCGGCCAGGTCGTTGCGGGTCGCGAGGGTGTCCGGGTGGTCGGGGCCGAGCAACCGCTCCCGCTGGGCGAGCAGCGGCTCCAGCAGGGCCATGGCCTCCGCGGCCCGGCCGGCCCGGTGCAGGGCGGCGGCGAGATTGTTCCGGAACGCGAACGTCTCGGGGTGATCTGGTCCGAGCACCCGCTCCGCCTCGGCGACGGTGCTCTCGTGCAGCGTGATCGCCTCGGCGAACCATCCGGCCGCGCTGTACGAGGCGGCCAGCGCGTCGCAGGACGCGAGGGTGTCCGGGTGGTCCGGGCCCAGCACCCGCTCTCGTTCGGCGAGTACCCGCTCGAACATCGGCACCGCGTCCACCAGCCGGCCCGCGGCGGCGAACGATCTCGCCAGCCCGTGCCGGGACGACAGCGTGTCCGGGTCGTCGGGACCGGGGTCGGCGTGCCTCGCGGCCAGGTTCTGCTCGTGCAGCGCGATCGCCTCGGGGATGCGCCCGTCCGAGCAGTACGCGCTGGCCAGGTTGCCGCGGATGTGCGTGGTGTCCGGGTGCCCGGGGCCGAGGGTCCGCTCGGCGTCGGCCAGGGCCTCCCGGTAGCCCAGCAGCGCCGGGCCGGGGCGGCCGGCCGACCAGTACGCGTCCGCGAGCAGGGACCGGGTGACGATCGTGCCGGCATGGTCCGGCCCGAGCAGTCGCTCCTGAATCGCGAGGTTCCGCTCGTGCAGCGCCACCGCGTCGGCGGCGCGCCCCACCGACCGGTAGCCGATCCCGAGATCGTTGCGGGCCTGCAGCGTGTCCGCGTGATCCGGGCCGAGCAGGTTCTCGCAGGCCGGCAGGTCTTTCTCGGCCAGGGCGATCGCCTCGGCGGCCCGGCCGAGGAACAGGTAGCCGCGCGCCAGCGCCTCGCGGGCCTTCAGCGTGTCCGGGTGCTCCGGGCCCAGGGCGTTCTCGCTGTCGGCCAGAGCCCGCTCGAGCTCGGTGATCCGCGCGGCCACCGTGGCCGGCGTGATCGGGCTCTCGAAGGGGCCACGCTCCCTCTCCATGCGCCGTAGGTTTTCACCGATCCGGGCGTTCCACCAAATGACGGACTCGCCCGGCTGCCGACCGGTGTGAGTGCCCGGGACGGTCTCGCTTACCCTGGTGCTGCCCGTGAACGCGGCTCTTGACAGCCCGGCATGTGAACGCTCACGGTGGCCTCGCCTCAGGGCGCTGCGTCGCGCGGGCGACGAAGAAGCGGTGACCGAGGGGACCTGGTGGCGTCGACGGCGAGCGGGCCAACCGCGCGGCCGGTCATGGCGGATGTCGCCCGCCTGGCCGGCGTCTCGCACCAGACCGTGTCCCGGGTGCTCAATGGCCATCCCAATGTCAGGCCGCAGACCAGGGACGACGTCCTCGCGGCGATCCGCGAGCTCGGCTACCGGCCGAACGCGGCGGCGCGGTCGCTGGTCACCGGGCGCACCCATACCCTCGGCGTGATCAGCTTCGACACCACGCTCTACGGGCCCGCGTCGATGCTGTACGGCATCGAGCGGGCGGCGCACTCCGGCTACTCGGTGACGATCACCAGCCTGCCGGCCTTCGAGAGCCGCTCGATGCAGGAGGCGGTCGACCGTTTCCTCGGCCAGGGCGTCGAGGGGATCATCGTGATCGCCTCCGAGACGCCCGCGCTCGAGGCCCTCAACGGGGTCGCCGCCGACGTGCCGCTGGTCGCCGTCGGCTGCGGCACCCGCGCCCCGCTGGACTCGGTCGCCATCGACAACATCTCCGGCGCCTTCCAGGCCACTCGCTACCTGCTCGACCTGGGACACCAGACCGTCCACTACGTGGGCGGCCCGGACTCCACGCTGGACGCGCTCGAGCGCGCGGAAGGCTGGGCCCAGGCCCTGCGCGAGGCGGGCACGACCGAGCCGGAGATCATGCGCGGGGACTGGTCGGCGCGCTCGGGCTACGAGGTCGGGCACCAGCTCGCCACGATGCCGGAGGTGACCGCGGTCTTCTGCGCCAACGACCAGATGGCGCTCGGCCTGCTCCGGGCCCTGGGCGAGCACGGCCGCCAGGTCCCGGCCGACGCCAGTGTCGTGGGTTTTGATGACATACCCGAATCTGCGTACTTCCTTCCCCCGCTGACCACGGTGCGGCAGGATTTCGGAGAACTCGGAAGACAGGCGCTGCGACTGCTCGTCGACCGGATCAGCGGGCGGCCGGTCTCCGGCGCCCGGCTGCCGGTCGCACCGGAGCTCATCGTGCGCGCCAGCGCGACCCGGCCGCCCAGGCGCTGACCCGCTCACCCGCTGACCCCACCCCCGCCCCCCCACAGCCAGTTAAGGAAACGCACGTGGACGATCACCAGGCTGTTAGCGCTAACAATCCGGACGCCTGCTTCGTCGGGGTCGACTTCGGAACGTTGTCCGGGCGGGCCCTGGTCGTGCGCGCCCGGGACGGGGCCGAGCTCGGCACCGCCGTCCACGAGTACTCGCACGGCGTGATGGACGCCGTGCTCGCCAGCACCGGGGAGCCGCTGCCGCCGGACTGGGCGCTGCAGGATCCGGAGGATTACCTCGACGTGCTCCGGCACGCGGTCCCGGCCGCCGTCGCCGGCGCGGGCATCGATCCGGCCCTGGTGGCCGGGATCGGCACCGACTTCACCGCCTGCACGGTCCTGCCCACGACCGCCGACGGCACGCCGTTGTGCCAGGTCCCCGGGCTGGCCGGGCGGCCGCACGCGTACCCGAAGCTGTGGAAGCACCACGCGGCGCAGCCACAGGCGGACCGGATCAACGCGCTCGCCCGCGACCGCCACGAGCCCTGGATCGCCAGGTACGGCGGCAAGATCTCCTCGGAGTGGGAGTTCGCCAAGGGGCTGCAGCTGCTGGAGGAGGACGCGGAGATCTACCGGCGGGCCGAGCGGTGGATCGAGGCGGCCGACTGGATCATCTGGCAGCTCACCGGGGTCGAGACCAGGAACGCCTGCACCGCCGGCTACAAGGGCATCCGGCAGGACGGGCGGTATCCCTCGCGTGAGTTCCTGGCCGCCCTCGACCCGGGGTTCGCCGGGTTCGCCGCGGACAAGCTCGCCCGCGAGATCCAGCCGCTGGGCGCGAGGGCCGGCTCGCTCACCGCGCGCGCGGCCCGCTGGACCGGCCTGCCGGAGGGGATAGCGGTCGCGGTCGGCAACGTCGACGCCCACGTCACCCCGCCCGCGGCCGCCGCGATCGCGCCGGGCCAGATGGTCGCGATCATGGGGACGTCGACCTGCCACGTGATGAACGGCACCCGGCTGGCCGAGGTGCCCGGCATGTGCGGCGTGGTCGACGGCGGCATCGTCGCCGGGCTGTGGGGCTACGAGGCCGGGCAGAGCGGGGTCGGCGACATCTTCGCCTGGTTCGCCGACCACGCGGTCCCGCCCTGGTACCACGACGAGGCGCGGCGCCGTGGCATCGGCCTGCACGACCTGCTGTCGCGGGAGGCCGCGGCGCAGCCCGCAGGCGCGCACGGGCTGATCGCGCTGGACTGGCTGAACGGCAACCGCAGCGTGCTGGTCGACCACCACCTGTCCGGGGCGATCGTCGGCCTGACCCTCGCCACCCGGGCCCCGGACATCTACCGGGCGCTGGTGGAGTCGACCGCCTTCGGCACCAGGGTGATCATCGACGCGTTCGGGGCGTCCGGCGTGCCGGTCAGCGAGCTGGTGATCGCCGGCGGGCTGACCAAGAACGAGTTCGTGCTGCAGGTCTACGCGGACGTGACCCGCCGGCCGCTCAGCGTCATCGCCTCGGAGCAGGGGCCGGCCCTCGGGTCGGCCATCCACGCGGCGGTGGCCTCCGGGCGCTACCCCGACGTGCCGGCCGCCGCCGCGGCGATGGGCGGCAAGCGCGAGGCGGTGTACCTGCCCGATCCGGCCAGCGCCGACGTGTACGACCGGCTCTACGCCGAGTACCGCCTGCTGCACGACTACTTCGGCCGCGGCGGCAACGAGGTGATGCACCGGCTCCGGGCGGTGCGCGACCGGGTGCTGAGCTCCGCGGCGGCGGCCGCGGCCGAGCAGGACCGGAGCCGGTCATGACCGGTCTGGCCACCGGCCTGGACGAGCTCCGCCGCGAGGTCTGCCGCCTGCACGCCGACCTGGCCGCGGCCGGCCTGGTCGCGTGGACGTCGGGCAACCTCTCGGCCCGGGTGCCCGGCCAGGACCTCATGGTGATCAAGCCCAGCGGCGTCGGCTACGCGGAGCTGACCCCGGAGTCGATGGTGGTCTGCGACCTCGACGGCCGGGTCGTCGAGGACCCGGCGGTCAACCCCGGCGGCTACCGCCCGTCCAGCGACACGGCCACGCACGCCTACGTCTACCGCGAGATGCCCGGCGTGGGCGGCGTGGTGCACACGCACTCGGCGTACGCGACCGCCTGGGCCGCCCGCGGCGAGGCTATCCCGTGCGTGATCACCGCCATGGCGGACGAGTTCGGCGGCGAGATCCCGGTCGGGCCGTTCGCGCTGATCGGCGGCGACCAGATCGGCCGCGGCATCGTCGCCACGCTGACCGGGCACCGCTCGCCCGCGGTGCTGATGCGCAGCCACGGCGTCTTCACCATCGGCAAGGACGCCCTGGCCGCGCTGAAGGCGGCGGTGATGTGCGAGGACGTGGCCCGCACCGTGCACCTGGCCCGCGCCTTCGGCGACCCGGTCCCGCCGATCCCGGCCGAGCAGATCGACGCGCTGCACCGGCGCTACCAGCAGGAGTACGGCCAGCGCTGACCCCCGGGCCGGCCGGCCGCGCCGCTCCCAGGGGCGGCCGAGACTATCCGTTCAGGAAGGAAGGTTCGATGTCTGACCGCAAACCCAGAATCGGGATCTTGGGCATCATGCAGGACCTCTACGACGAGATGATCCCCGGCATCGCCGACCGGCAGGCGGGGTACGCGGCGCAGATCGCCGCGCATCTCGCGGACGTGGCCGAGTTCATCCCGAGCAAGCCGGTCAAGTACCGCGAGGACGCCGAGCGCGCGATGCGCGAGTTCGAGAACGCCGACCTGGACGGGGTCATGGTCGTGATGCTCACCTACGGCCCGGCCATGCGGGTGGCGCGGCTGCTGTCGCAGTCCCGGCTGCCGATCCTGATGGCCAACATCCAGCCCGAGCCGTCGGTCACCCCGGCCTGGGACATGGCCGACATGACCTACAACCAGGGCGTCCACGGAGCCCAGGACACCGCGAACGCGATGGTGCGGGCGGGCAAGCGGTTCTGCGTGCTGACCGACGACTGGCGCAGCGAGGGGTTCCGCGCCGACGTCGGCCGGTGGGCCCGGGCCGCGGCCGCCGTGACCGCGTGGAAGTCGCTGAAGGTCGCGCTGTTCGGCTACGCGATGAACGACATGGGCGACATCCGGGTGGACGAGAGCGCGCTGATCCGCAGCCTGGGCCCGGAGATCCTGGCCGTCGCGCCGGGCGACCTGTACCGCGGCATGCAGACCGTGACCGGCGGCCAGGTGGCGGAGGTCATCGCGTTCGAGGACGAGCGGTTCGAGATCGACCCGCGGCTGTCCGCCGAGGAGCGCGAGGACCACGCCCGGATGCAGGTCGCGATCAAGAACATCCTGGACGCGGGCGGCTACGGCGCCTACACCGCGCACTTCGACGCGATCGGGGAGGACGGCAGGTTCGCCCGGCTGCCGCTGGCCGCCGCCTCCACCCTGATGGCCCGGGGCTACGGGTACGCCGCCGAGGGAGACGTGCTGACCGCGTGCCTGGTGTCGGCCGGGCACGTGCTCATCGGCGACGCGCACTTCACCGAGATGTACGCGATGGACTTCCCGTCGGACTCGATCCTGATGAGCCACATGGGCGAGGGCAACTGGAAGATCGCCCGCTCGGACCGGCCGGTGAAGCTGATCAAGCGGCCGCTCGGGATCGGCAAGCTGGCCGACCCGCCCACGTTCCTGTTCCAGTACCAGCCCGGCCCGGCCACCCTGGCCACGCTGGTGTCGCTGGGCGGCGAGCGGTTCCGGCTCGTGGTCGCCGAGGGCGAGAACCTGGACAGCCAGGAACTGCCCGCGCTGGAGATGCCGTACGGCCAGTTCCGGCCGAACACCGGCGTGCGCGCCTGCCTGAACGGATGGCTCGCCGCGGGCGGCCCGCATCACGAGGTGATGAACCTCGGCCGTCACGCGGCCAGCTGGCGGATGTTCTGCCAGCTCGCGGGCATCGAGTACGTGGGGGTCTAGAACGCGCCGGCCCGGGGTCAGCGCGTCACCCGCCGCCCAGGATGTCCGCGAGGTTGAAGCTGACCGGCTCCTCGAGCTGAGCGAAGCCGCAGGACTCCGGGTCGCGGTCGGGGCGCCACCGGACGAACTGGGCGGTGTGCCGGAACCGGGTTCCCTCCATGTGGTCGTAGCGGACCTCGACCACCCGCTCGGGACGCAGCGGGACGAACGAGAGGTCCTTGTCCGCGTTCCACCGGCTGTGCTCGGCGTCGCGCGGACCGCGGACCCCCGGCTCCGGCCTGGCCCAGTTCCACGGATGACCCTCGAACCCGGTGACCAGCGGCTGCAGCTCGGTGAACAGCTCGCGCCTGGTCGCCGCCGGGAACGCCCCGATCACGCCGACGCTGGCCAGCTTGCCCGCGTCGTCGTACAGGCCGAGCAGCAGCGAGCCGACCACGTCCTCGCCGCT
>JASIJN010000564.1 GCA_030050125.1 Streptosporangiaceae bacterium
CCGCGGCGACCCGGAGCGGGCGGCGCCGGATGCCGCCGCCGCAGTCGCCGGGCTGGAGCGCGAGGGCGTCCCGCGCAAGGCTGCGATCGCTCAGGTGGCCAGGGAACTGGGCCTGCGCAAACGCGAGGTGTACGACGCGGTCCTGCGCCACGGTGGCTCCGGCCAACCCATAGGCTGAGGGAATGTCCGCAACGAGCCGCCACATACTGACCGCGCCGGCCTGGCCGTACGCCAACGGCCCCCGGCACATCGGGCACGTGTCCGGGTTCGGGCTGCCCGCCGACATGTTCAGCCGGTACCAGCGGATGGTCGGCAACCAGGTGCTGATGGTCAGCGGCACCGATGAGCACGGCACGCCGATCCAGGTGCAGGCCGACGCGACGGGCGTCACCGCCCGGCAGCTGGCCGACCGCTACAACCGGGTCATCGCCGAGGACCTGCTGGGCCTGGACATGTCCTACAACATGTTCACCCGGACCACCACGCAGAATCACTACGCGGTGACTCAGGAGATCTTCAAGGGGCTGTACGACAACGGCTACATCTTCCTGCGGACCACGATGGGGGCGATCTCGCCGTCCACCGGGCGCACGCTGCCCGACCGTTACATCGAGGGGACCTGCCCGATCTGCGGGTACCCGAACGCGCGCGGGGACCAGTGCGACAACTGCGGCAACCAGCTGGACCCGATCGACCTGATCGACCCCCGCTCGAAGATCAACGGGGAGACGCCGGTCTTCGTCGAGACCGAGCACTTCTTCCTCGACCTGCCCGCGTTCGCCGATGCCCTGGGGACCTGGCTGCAGAGCAAGAGCGGGCAGTGGCGGCCGAACGTGCTCAAGTTCTCGCTCAACCTGCTGGACGAGCTGAAGCCCCGGGCGGTCACGCGAGACCTGGACTGGGGGGTCCCGGTCCCGATGGACGGCTGGCGGGACCGCCCGGACAAGCGGATCTACGTCTGGTTCGACGCGGTGATCGGCTACCTGTCCGCGTCGATCGAGTGGGCGCGGCGCTCCGGCGACCCGGACGCCTGGCGGGCCTGGTGGCAGTCGCCGGATGCCGAGTCCTACTACTTCATGGGCAAGGACAACATCGTCTTCCACGCCGAGATCTGGCCAGCCATGCTGCTCGGCTACAGCGGCCAGGGCAGCAAGGGCGGCACGCCGGGCTCGCTCGGCGCGCTCAACCTGCCGACCGAGGTGGTGGCCAGCGAGTACCTGACGATGGAGGGCCGCAAGTTTTCCTCGTCCCGCTCGGTCGTCATCTACGTCCGCGACTTCCTCGACCGCTACAACGTGGACGCGCTCCGCTACTACCTTGCGGTGGCCGGCCCGGAGAACCAGGACACCGACTTCACCTGGAGCGAGTTCATCCGGCGCAACAACGACGAGCTGCTGGCGAACTGGGGGAACCTGGTGAACCGGACCGTGTCGTTCGCCGCCCGCAACATCGGCTCGGTCCCGGAGCCGGGCGCGCTGACCGACGCCGACAGGGAGCTGCTCCAGCGCTCGCGGGACGCGTTCAAGCAGGTCGGCGACGCCCTGTCCCGGTCCAGGTTCAAGGCGGCGATCACCGAGACCATGCGCACGCTGGCCGACGCCAACAAATACCTCTCCGAGCAGGCCCCGTGGAAGCTTCGCGAGTCCGACCCGGAGCGGATGAGGACGATCTGCCACGTGGCGCTGCAGCTCGTCGACGACGGCAAGACCCTGCTCACCCCGTTCCTGCCGCGCTCGTCGCAGCAGGTCTACCAGATGCTCGGCGGTTCGGGCAGGTGGTCGGCGATGCCACGGATCGAGGAGGTCAGCGAGGAGGGCGGCGCCCCTTACCCGGTGATCACCGGCGACTATCAGGAAGCGGCCCGGTGGCAGTCCGAGCCGATCCGGCCGGGCACGCCACTGCAGACGCCCACGCCGCTGTTCGCCAAGCTCGACCCCGGCCTGGCCGAGGAGGAACTGGCCCGGCTGGAGCAATCTTGACCGAGCCTCCCGCGCCCCCGCCGCTGCCCGCCGAGGCGCTCGACGCCCACACCCACCTGGACCTGATCGAGCGCCCGGTGCCCGAGGTCCTGGCCGCCGCCCGGGCGGCCGGGATCACGCGGGTGGTCACGATCGGCGTCGACCTCCCGACGTCGCGCTGGGCCGCCGACTGTGCGGACGCCCACCCGTCGGTGTCCGCCGCCGTGGCGGTCCACCCCAACGAGACCGCGCGCGCCGCCGGGTCCGCGGCCGAGCGGGACAAGGTGCTGGCTGAGATCGGCGCGCTGGCCGAGATGGCGCAAGTCCGGGCCATCGGCGAGACCGGCCTGGACTACTACAGGGACAGCTCCCCGCCCGAGCTGCAGCGCGAGTGGTTCCGTGCGCACATCGACATCGCCAAGCAGTCCGGCAAGGCGCTGATGATCCACGACCGCGACGCGCACGCGGACGTGCTGCGGATCCTGGATCAGGATGGCGCGCCCGAGCATGTGATCTTCCACTGTTTCTCCGGCGACACGGAGATGGCGCGGCGGTGCGCGGCGGCCGGGTACGTCATGAGCTTCGCCGGCAACGTGACGTTCTCCAGCGCCGGCCAGCTCCGGGAGGCGGCGGCCGCCGCGCCGCTGGAGCTGATCCTGGCCGAGACCGATGCGCCGTTCCTCACCCCGATGCCGTACCGGGGCAGGCCGAACTCGCCCGCGATGGTCGCCTACACGCTTCGCGCGCTGGCCGAGGTGAAGCGGCTCGAGCTGGCCGATCTGTGCGCGGCCGTCACCGCGACCGCGGAACGCGTCTTCGGCCCCTGGTCATAGCCTTGGCCGCCGCCAACTGGTCGCGCCCGTAAGCTCGACGGAGGTCAGGGAGAATGGACCGGATCCGTCACCACCTGGCCGCGTTCGAGACCCGCTAGAACACCACCGCGAGGCTGACCGCCCGCGGCCGGGCGCGGGCGGTCATTCACCTGAAGGACCGGCGCTATTGCCCTTCGGTGCGGTGCCGGCGGATGATGACGCCGTGGGGCGGGGTTTGGCCGGGCGAGCCTATGAGCGATACACCGGTGGTCCTGGCAGGCCCTAAGTGCGCGTGTCATACGGACAAGGTTCAAGAGGGGACTCAGCATGTCTAACATAACGAGCATTAGTTACCTTCAGCAAGAGGCGGTGTTGTTTCCCTCCACGCCCAACACGCCTTTAACGTTCGATCTCCAGACCACCTTTATAAATGCCTGGAATGCGCTGGAGGCTGGCGGAACGGTTACCGGAAGCGAGACTCTGTTCTCACTCGTGCAGGGCGCGATACAGCAATCAAGTCCTGGCGCCGTCCTTAATAGCCTGAACTGGGGACCCCAGGCGAACATCACATATGCTGCGGAATTTGTTCCGCCGCCACCGGATGCCGCCTTCATCGGAGCCGGAGGGACGGTAAACATCACGTTGTTCGTGCCCGGGGACAGCCTCGCCTTCACGGCCAGCGGGGCCACCTTCGATGTGAGCTTCGACCTCGTTGTCAATTTTCAGATGACATTCCCTTCGAGTTTGGCGCCGATCTTTAGCGGTGGAGACTCTAGTTGGTCGATAGGTCTTTCTGCAATGGCAGATGTAGAAGCGTTCAATGTTACTACTCATAATGTGGGCGTCTTCCTATGCGACCGGAGCGCGGTTCAAAAGGTCCTGCAGGCCATCAACGGCAAGACAGTGACGGTGGCAAACATTACCAATGAGGGTCTTACGCTTCTCAGCGATGTCATCGCCGGAGCAGGTGACCAGGGTTATACGCAACTACTTCAAGCTGACGACGGACAGGGAACCGTGAATTTGACGGCAGTATCGCCTAGCTTGATAATCAATGGTGCAGACGATGACAATATCCAAGTAAATACGTTGGCGGGAGGCGAGGTTTCGGTGTCGGCCCACGGCCAATCGATAACGCTTCTTCCCGGCCCGATCGATGCCGTGACGGTCAACCTGGCCGGAGGTTCCAGTGCTTTGTCCGTTGCCGGCCTGCCTTCAGGCGTCACCGTGAACGTCGCTACCCTGCAAAGCGGTACAACGGCGATGACCATCGGCGGGGCTAACGGTCTGGCGCCCCTGACGAACACCACGATAAACGTGGATGCCACGGCGGGATCGATCGCCCTGACAGTGGATGGCTCTGGAGATACCTCCGAGCGAATCGCCAGTATATCCAATGCGGCTGTTACCATCACGGCACTTACCACGATAAATTATACGGGATCGATAACCTCGTTGAAGGTGCAGGGCGGATCCGGTAACAACCAGTTTTTCGTGGACAGTACTAGTCCATCAGCGCAGACGACTGTCGACGCGGGCAACGGGAACAATTTGGTCTATGTCGGCCTATTCAGCACCAACCCTGCGACCGCGGGTACGGGCCAGGGGTCTTTGTCAGAAATCGCCGGTCCACTGGACATCACGGATGCGGCCGGCGGCACCAGCTTGGCCATTGACGTCAGCGGCCAAAACTACGACTACTTCCAGATCTACAACGATCACGTCACCCTCGGTGGCGGTCCGACCATCAACTTCACGCCTGCTGTACACGTGTTCACCCCAATGGGAAAGGTCGCGAGAATATCGCTCCTTGGTGTCGGCTTCTTGACCATTTACGGCAGCTCTAGAGGCAACAACATCCAGGCAATGAGTGTCGGACCACAAACCACGGTCATCGTCTGGGGAACTGCATCAGACGTCCAAGCAGGCGCAGCCTTGGGCGCCATAACTCACAAAGTCTATCCCCCGACAATAGGATCCAAGCCGCCAATGAGGCCTATTGGGCACCCCATAGCGATATAGAATAGATTTGACTCAGCTGGCGGTGGTTGATTTTCGAAATCACCGGGTGGGCCGGTGCCCGCCTGCCCGCCTGCCCGGCGCCAGTCTGGCTGTCGTGCTCGCTGAGCGGGCGCGGGGCGGTCGGTCGGGATGGGTGCGAGTCTGGTGTACATCCTGCTACAGCAGCGCCGCACCCATCACCGGGCAGCACGGGCACCGCGGCCCGGCGGCAGGCTGATGCCCGGGTCGATGACGGACCGTAACCGCGACCACTACAGATCGCTAGATCCATCTGCGGACCTTGGCGCGATAGTCGTCGTATCCTCGGACGCCGCTCAGGCTGGCTTCCTCGACCGGGATGACAGACCAGTTCACGTATGCCAGCACGAGCGGGAGGAAGACGACCGCCCAGAACTCCGGGATGCCGATCGCGTCGCCGACGTAGGCCAGCGCCAGCCCGGCATACATCGGGTTGCGCGTTAGCCGGTACGGACCGGTGGTGACCAGCGCTCGCGGCGCTTCGCCCGGCACTGCGGTAGTTCCCGCCCGCTTGAACAGCCACCAGCCCCAGCCCGCCAGGGCCGCTCCCAGCAGGAAGACGATCCCGCCGCAGATGTCGAGCGCTTCCGGGGGCTGGACGCGGACGGGGGCAAAGGCTTGCAGTCCCACGCCCAGGAGGAAGCCGATTACGTACACCCACGGGACCGGTATGCGCAGGAATGGCCTGTTCGGATGGGCTGCCGACCCGGCGCCGCGCGTAGCCATCCGCGTACCTCCGATACATTTGCTTGAGTCTGTCAAATACTTTAGAGTGGCCTGGTGTCGTCGGGCAAGCGTGACGTGGAGGAGATGGTCGTCGCGCTGTTCACGCTGGCAGGCGGACTTGAGCGGGCCCGCCGCAGCAGCCCGGGCGCCGCGGCTCTCAGCCTGCTGCAGGTCATCGCGGGTCATGGGCAGATCCGGCCGTCACAGATCGCCGAGGCTCTGCAAGTCCACCCATCACTGATTACCCGCCAGGTCCGAGACCTCGAAGCCGGCGGGTACGTGGAGGTGACTGCCAACCCCGGCGACCATCGCTCGTGCCTGATAGGGCTGACCCCTGCCGGCGCCGATCACATGATCCGGCTTCAGCAGGCCGGCCTTGAGCGCTTCGCCAAGTTCGTCGCCGATTGGGACCCCGCCGAGGTGCGCACTCTCACCTCCCTCCTTCGCAAGCTTGAGGCGTCCAAGGCGGCGGTAGCCGCCGCAGAGCGGCAACCACGCGGACGGCGCTGGGCGCAACCCAGCGATGAGAGCTACGCAGCACCGGCGCCTCTCACAGCACGGGGCGGCGTCTTACCGACCCCGATCGCTGGAAGCGGCAGACGAGGCTGAGGCCTTCGTCGCGGGAGCGGAGGGCGTCGCCAAGGTGTCGTCGTTGGCCTCGGCGAGGCGTTCCATGAGGCCGGCGGCCAGCCGGAGCAGTTCTCGCTCGGTCCGCGTGAGATGGCGCTCCATGGCCTCGGCCAGCCAGTCGTCCCGCTGGCGCATATCCCGGATCAGCGCCTGCGCGCCAGGCTCGGTCAGGGCGATCAGCGAGCGCCGGCCGTCCCGGCCTTCCGGCTGCCGGATGACCAGGTGCTGGCGTTCCAGGCCGGCCAGGGTGCGGGTCAGCGACTGAGGCTGGAGCCGCTCGGCCGCGGCGAGGGCGCCCGGGGTCATCGGGCCGTGCTGGTGCAGGTGCGCCAGCACGCTCAGGGCCAGGTTGCTCGGCTCTGGGTGCGCGTGCTGTGGCGCCGGGCGCTCCAGCCGCAGCCGCCGGGCCAGCCGGGTGGTGCCCCGGCGTACCGCCGTGGCCGCCCCTAGCAGCTCGTCGTCCAACACAGATAGTACGCTAGCACGTACTTAATACGCCGTGGGCAGGGCGATGCACGCGGGGCAGGCGAGCCGCGCTAGGTCCCGTCGGCCCGAGACCCCGGGCCGCGTCGTCCGCAGTACGCCGCAGGAGGGTCGGCCTTCACCCGCGCCTGCCGGAGCCTTCGCGTCCCGGAGCCTTCGCGTCCCGGAGCCGCGCGCTCGCCTGCGGCCTGCGCCTTTGCCTGCGGCGGCCTGCGCCCGCGCCTGCCACAGGACGGATGGCTGCCTATACGAATGGTCCACCGGATCTGCGGGCTCTCCGGGGGTGACCGCAGAGCCCTGAGACGGAAAAATGCATAGTAAGCTAACGCTTATGAGCTTGTCGTTGCGGAATCGTCGCCGGCGCGCCGGTCCTTCGAGGACCAGCCAGGTCGTGGCCCTGACGAGGGCCGAGTTTTCCCGGCCGCACTCGCCCGGCGGTGATCCCAACGCCCAGCGGCGGCTGTGCCGGGGGATGCGACCCGCCGGGACCGGCTGGCTGCGGCCCAGCCTGGCCGCGCGGACCAGGTTCTTCGACGACCAGGTGCTAGCCGCGGTCGCGGCCGGGATCCCGCAGGTCGTGATCGTTGGTGCCGGCTACGACGACCGCGCCCTGCGGTTCCGGTCGCCTGGGGTCCGCTTCTTCGAACTCGACCACCCGGACACGCAGGCGGACAAGGCGAGCCGGCTGCGTGCCATGGGGGCCGGGACCGGATCTGGCGGACCGACCCTGGCCGCGGCCGACTTCCGTCACGACGACGTCGCGGCCGTCCTGGCCGCCTGTGGGCAGGACGCAGGCCGGCCCTCCCTGTTCGTCTGCGAAGGCCTGCTCGTCTACCTGGACCAGACGACGTGCGTGCGCCTGCTGGCTGCGCTGCGCGGCCGGGCCGCCGCCGGTAGTTCACTCGTCGCGAGCCTCAGCGTCCACCGCGATGGGCTTGACTCCGCGAGGGTGGCGGAGGTCGCGAACGCCAGGCGCCGTGCGGGCCAGGCCGAGCCCTGGGTGACCATCCTGCCCGCCGCCGAGCACCTGGACCTCCTTCGGCAGGCCGGGTGGCGCCCGGGCGACCCGGTCGATGCCGCGGAACTCGGCACCGGCGCCGAGCCAGGGCGGTCGCTGCTCGTCGTTGCCGAGCCGGCCGCCCGAGGGATTGAGCCGGCCGCCCGAGGGATTGATCCGGCAGCCTGAGGGGGTTCAGGCGTCGGTTTCCGGCGCTGCACCGGCCGATGCTCGGTACCGGCGGAGACTCGGGCCACCTGGAGGCTCACCGCCGGCTGAGCCCTAGCGTCGGCTGAGCCCTAGCGTCGGCTGAGCCCGAGCGTCGGCTGAGCCCGAGCGTCGGCTGAGCCTCACCGTCGGCTGAAGACGCGGCGTCGGCCGGCCCGCCCGGCCGCTAGCGTTGCGGGTGTGGAAGCAGAGGCCGGTCCCCGGCTGCTCGGGCCTTCCGAGATCCGGCAGATCGCGGGCCGCCTCGGGATCAGGCCGGCTAAGCGGCTCGGCCAGAACTTCGTGACCGACGCAGGCACGGTGCGC
>JASIJN010000070.1 GCA_030050125.1 Streptosporangiaceae bacterium
CGCGAAGAGCTCGGCGGGCTCCGGCAGCCGCCCCGGCCCGGTGTCCGGGCCGGTGAGCCGCCCGGCGGCGGGCTCGAGCACGACCGCGCCCCGCTCCCGCAGCACCGACACGTTGGCCTGGGTAGCCGGATGCTGCCACATCTCCGTGTGCATGGCCGGAGCGAACACGACCGGGCAGCGCGCGGTCAGCAGCACCGCGGTGAGGAGGTCGTCGGACAGGCCAGCGGCCGCGCGGGCCAGCAGGTCGGCCGTGGCCGACGCGACGAAGACCAGGTCGGCCGTCTGGCCCAGCCTGACGTGCGGGACGTCGTGCACGTTCTCCCAGACGCCTGACGAAACGGGCTCGCCGGAGAGCGCGGCCCAGGTCGCCTCGCCGACGAAACGCAGAGCGTCTGGCGTGGGAACGACCCGGACCCGGTGCCCGGACTCGGTCAGCAGCCGCAACAGCTCGCAGGACTTGTAGGCGGCAATGCCGGCGCCAACCCCCAGGACGATGCCCATCGGCCCACCTGCCCGCCGCGGCGGCTAGGCGGCGCTGGCCGTCAGGATTCCGCCTCTTCGGCGCTGACCAGGCCCTCGCTGATCTCGCGCAGCGCGATGGACAGCGGCTTCTCCTGGACGCGGGTCTCCACCAGCGGGCCCACGTACTCCAGCAGGCCCTCGCTGAGCTGAGCGTAGTAAGCGTTGATCTGCCTCGCCCGCTTCGACGCCATGATGACGAGGCCGTACTTGCTGTCCACCACATCGAGCAGATCGTCGATCGGCGGGTTGATGATGCCTTCCACGGCCGGTGTCCCTGCCACCTTGTGCCCTTCCCGTGCGTGCAGATGCGGCCCTAGGGGACAATCCCCTGGGCCCCCGCCGCGGAGCAAGCTCCGCGCAGAAGTAGACGGCGGCCCGACGGGCCAGCCTGGGTACCAGGCTACCAGGCGGCGACAAGTAGCCGGCCATCGCGGAGGCAGGCCCTCGAACTCGCGAAGGCGGCCCCTCGAACCCGGGCCCCGGCCGCTTCTCGAACGGGCCCCGGCCGCTTCTCGAACCCCGGCCCCGGCCGCTTCTCGAACGGGCCCCGGCCGGTCGTCGAACCCGGGCCCCGGCCGCTTCTCGAACCCGGGCCCCGGCCGCTTCTCGAACGGGCCCCGGCCGGTCCTCGAACCCCGGCCCCGGCCGATGAGATTGCATATTAGGGGACCCGCCATTCGCCGCCGAACATCGGCTGAATTTGGCGCCCGCTAACGATGTGATATTCGCGACACTAGGTCGCGCCTTCTGCGATGCCGCGGTGCCGGGGGCACCACGGCGCTCTTTCGATGCACAGGGGCCGGGGCGTTCACCGAGCAGGGCCACGACGTGGCCGCGATCGGTGCAGAGATCGGCCATGGACCTGCGTCCCCGCCCCGGCCCTGCTATGACCGGCGTTCGGTCAGATCTCCCCGCCTCGGAACTCGTGCTCGAGTGCCGTCCGCTGATTGGCGCCGAGGCCGCGAACGCGCCGCGACTCTGCTATGCCCAGCTTCTCCATGATCTGCTTGGCGCGGACCTTGCCGACGCCGGGCATCGACTCCAGCAGGGCTGACACCTTCATCTTCCCGACGACGTCATCGGTCTGGCCCTCTTTGAGGACTTGCGGCAGTGTGGTGGCACCGTGCTTCAGGCGGTTTTTTACATCGGCCCGCTCTTTACGGGCCTTCGCAGCCTTCTCCAGCGCTGCCGTGCGCTGCTCGGGGGTTAGTGGAGGAAGAGCCACTCGTGGTCACCTCAGGTTTCGTATCGAAAAACTCACTCCGCGTGGGAAAACTAGCGAGTTCGGCTCGAAACGGCAACGCGAACCCCCGTTTGTGGCGTCACAAATTAACCATTATTACTGGCTGAACATGATTGGGTACTGACAGTAGTCAAACATCTAGTCAATTTCATGATCTCGCAGGTTCTGGGGGGTTACCGCCGGTAGCGGCCGGGCTGGTTGCCCAGGGCGGTCGCGGGGCCCGCGGCCCGAATAAGGCCTTAAATTCAGGGCGCCGCCAGGGCGGCCTTGCGCAGCGAGGCGCCGATCGCGGCCGCCGCGGCACCGGGGTCCGCGGCGCCGGTGATCGGCCGGCCGATGACCAGCAGGTCGGCGCCCGCCCGCAGCGCTTCCTCAGGGGTGGCCACCCGGGCCTGATCGTTCGCGTCCGACCCGGCCGGGCGCACGCCCGGGGTGACGAGCATGATGCCGGGCCCGACCTCGGCTCGCACGGCCGCCACCTCGCGCGGGGAGCAGACCAGCCCGCGCGCGCCTGCCTCCACGGCCAGCACGGCCAGCCGTCGCACGGCGTCGCTGACCGGCCCGGCCAGCCCGATCCGCTCGAGATCGGGGTCGCCGAGCGAGGTGAGCACGGTGACCGCGACGATCCGGGCGTCCGGGACCGCCTCCACCGCGGCGCGCACCGCACCCGGCCCGCCGACCGCGTGCACGGTGAGCAGGTCGGGCCGCAGCCTGGCCACGGAACGGGCCGCCCCGGCCACCGTGGCCGGAATGTCGTTCAGCTTCAGGTCGAGGAACACCTGGACGCCGCTGCCGCCGCGCACCGAGGCCACCGACTCGGGCCCGTACCGCAGGTACAGCTCGAGCCCGATCTTGACCGTGGTCACATGCGGGGTGACCAGGCCGGCCCACCTGGCCGCAGTGTCCAGGTTCGGCGCGTCGAGCGCGACGGCGATCGGCGCGGGATAGGTCACGGTCACGGCGTTGCCCCCGTTCGCCTTCGGGGTGTCCTAAGGCCTTCGAGCCCGCTCATACTCCTCCTACAGCAGGTTGCCTATGGCATGGTTCCAGTCAGCCTCCGGCGCACCGCCGACCGCGGCTCGTGCGCCAGCCCGACCGCGTCGGACACGCGCTCCACGCCGCGCCGCGCCAGCTCCTCCTCCAGCTCGCGGACGATGCGGATGCACGCCGACGGGTCGTGAAAGATCGCCGTTCCGACGCTGACCAGCGACGCTCCGGCCAGGATCAGCTCGAGGGCGTCCTTCCCGCTCCGCACCCCGCCCATGCCGATGATCGGGACGTCGGGCAGCGCCTCGCGGACCTGCCAGATGCAGCGCACGGCGACCGGCCGGATGGCCGGGCCGGACAGCCCGCCTGTCGTCCCGGCCAGCACCGGGCGCATCGTGTCCAGGTCGATGGCCATGCCCAGCAGGGTGTTGATCAGCGACAGCCCGTCCGCGCCCGCGGCCACGCAGGCCCGGGCGATCTCGACGATGTCGGTGACGTCGGGCGACAGCTTGGCGAAGACCGGGATGTCGTACCTGGCCCGGCGGCGCACCGCGTCAACGACCGCGCCCGAGGCGCCCGGGTCGCAGGCGAACACCTGACCCCGGTGCTCAACGTTCGGGCACGAGATGTTGACCTCGATCGCCGTGACCCCGGCCGCGTCGGACAGCCGCGCGGCCAGTTCGGCGAATTCGTCGACGGTCCCGCCGGCGATGGAGACCACGGCCCGGGCGCCCCTGGACAGCAGCCAGGGCAGGTCCCGCTGCAGGAACGCGTCGATGCCAGGGCCCTGCAGCCCGATCGAGTTGAGCATGCCGCTCGGGGTCTCCGCCATCCGGGGCGTCGGCCGGCCCGCCCGCGGCGCCAGCATCACCGACTTGGTGACCACGGCGCCGATCCTGGAGACGTCGAGAAACTGGGCCAGCTCGCGTCCTGAGCTCGCGCAGCCCGACGCGGTCAGTATCGGGTTCGGCAGCTCCGCCTGGCCCAGCCGGGCCCGCAGGTCAGTCGGCATCGGCGGGCTTTCCGGCCTGCGGGGCGCCCGCGCGCACCGCCGACAGCCCGGCGGCGCGCCGCGACCTCGGCTCCCAGCCCGGGGCGCCGAACGCGTCGAACGGGATCGTGCCCACGTCGTCCCAGCGGACCTGCTCGCCGCGGAACACCGGGCCGTCCACGCACGACCGGACCATCCGGGTGATCCCGTCGGTCCCGGTTACCGGCAGCACGCAGGTCATGCAGACCCCGATGCCGCAGGCCATCAGCTCCTCCACGGCCACCTGCACCGGTATGTCGTAGCGCCGGGCCAGCGACGTCACGTGCCGCAGCATCGGCATCGGCCCGCAGGCGTAGATGGCGTCGGTCCTGGCCTCGTGGATGACCTGGCCCATCATGTCGGTGACGACGCCGCGCGCCCCCAGCGACCCGTCCTCGGTGGTGATGGTGGCGGTACGCCCGGTGCGCCGCGCGGTCAGCGCGCCGAAGACCCGGTCGCCGGTGGCCGCGCCGAGCAGGAAGTCGACCGTGCAGCCGCGGTCCCGCAGCCTGGCCGCCAGGGAGAACAGCGGCGCGCTGCCGTAGCCGCCGCCGACCAGCAGGCAGGTCACCGGATCCCGGGGCACCGGGAACGGCCGGCCGAGCGGGCCGGTGATGTCGACGACGTCGCGGGAGCGGCGCTCGGCCAGCCACCGGGTCCCTGGCCCGTCCGCGGAGAACACGAACTCCACCGTGCCGCCGTGATCCGGCCGGACGTCGTGGATCGAGAACGACCGGCGCAGCAGCATCGACGTGGCCGGGCCGCCGACCGCCAGGGTCACGAACTGGCCGGGCCGGAAGCGCGCCGCGATGCCCGGCGCCACGACGGTCATCGCGTGGTAGGCGTCGACCCGCCGGACGGTCAGCACCGTCCCGCGCACCTGGACCGGGCCCGCCTCGGCCTCGCCGTCGCCGTGTGTCATGACGGGGCCGGGCCGGAGCCGGGGGCCGGGCGCGACCGCAGGCTGGCCGCGTGCTCTTGCAATGAACGCACGCCCACCTCGCCGGAGTTGATCGCCTCGATGCCCTGGACGGCCGCCGCCAGGCCGGCCGTGGTCGTGATGCAGGGGATGCCCCGCCGCACGGCGGCGGTGCGGATCTCGTAGCCGTCAAGCCGCGGCCCGGACTGCCCGGGGCTGCCGAACGGCGTGTTCACGATGAGATCCACCTGGCCGGACAGGATCCGCTCCACGATCGTCGGCTCACCGTCTGGACCGGGGCCGTCACCATGTTTACGCACGATCGTGGCACGGACCCCGTTGCGGCGCAGCACCTCTCCCGTGCCTGCCGTGGCCCAGATCTGGAAGCCGAGGTCGGCCAGGCGCTTCACCGGGAACACCATCGAGCGTTTGTCCTTGTTCGCCACCGAGACGAACGCGCGGCCCTTGACCGGGAGCGCACCGTACGCCGCGGCCTGAGACTTCGCGAACGCGGTGCCGAAGACCTCGTCGATGCCCATCACCTCGCCGGTCGAGCGCATTTCCGGCCCCAGCACGGTGTCGACCCCCTCGCCGGCCGCGTTGCGGAACCGGCCGAACGGCAGCACCGCCTCCTTGACCGCGATCGGCGCGTTCAGCGGCAGCGTGCCGCCGTCCCCGTCGGCCGGCAGCAGGCCCTCGGCGCGCAGGCCGGCGACGGTGGCGCCCAGCATGATCCGCGCGGCCGCCTTGGCCAGCGGGACCGCCGTGGCCTTCGATACGAACGGGACGGTACGCGAGGCCCGGGGATTCGCCTCCAGCACATAGAGCACCCCGCCGGCCAGCGCGTACTGGACGTTCAGCAGGCCGCGCACGCCGACACCCCTGGCGATGGCCTCGGTCGAGCGCCTGATCTCGGCGATGTACTCCCGGCCCAGGGTGATCGGCGGCAGCGCGCAGGCCGAGTCGCCGGAGTGGATGCCCGCCTCCTCGATGTGCTCCATGACGCCGCCGAGGTACAGTTCTTCGCCGTCATACAGGGCGTCGACGTCGATCTCGATCGCGTCGTCGAGGAACCTGTCGATCAGGACCGGGTGCCCGGGGCTGGCGTCGGTGGCCCGCCGGACGTACGCCCCCAGCGTGTCGTCATCGTAGACGATCTCCATGCCGCGGCCGCCGAGCACGTACGAGGGCCGGACCAGCACGGGGTAGCCGATCTCGTCGGCCACCTCCTTGGCCTGGTCCGGGGACATCGCCGTGCCGTACCGCGGGGCCGGCAGCCGGGCGGCGGCCAGTACCGCCCCGAACTCGGCCCGGTCCTCGGCCAGGTGGATCGCGTCCGGCGGGGTACCCACCACCGGGACCCCCTCGGCGGCCAGGGCCCGGGCCAGGCCGAGCGGGGTCTGCCCGCCGAGCTGGACGACCACGCCGACGACCGGCCCGGCGGCCCGCTCCGCGGCCACCACCTCCAGCACGTCCTCCAGGGTGAGCGGCTCGAAGTACAGCCGGCCGGAGGTGTCGTAGTCGGTGGACACGGTCTCCGGGTTGCAGTTGACCATGACGGTCTCGAACCCGGCGGCCGACAGCGCGAACGAGGCGTGCACGCAGGCGTAGTCGAACTCGATGCCCTGGCCGATGCGGTTCGGGCCGCTGCCAAGGATGATCACCTTGGGGCGGTCCCCCGGCGGCACCTCGGTCTGCTCGTCGTAGGTCGAGTACAGGTAAGGAGTGCGGGCGGCGAACTCGGCCGCGCAGGTGTCCACGGTGTGGTACACCGGCCGCACGCCCAGCCCGTGGCGCTGACCCCGGATCTCCGCCTCGGTCGTGCCGCGGATCTGGGCGATCTGGGCGTCGGAGAACCCCGCGGCCTTGGCCTCACGGAGCAGGCCGGCGCCCAGCGGGGCGCCGGCCGGGGAGGCTGCTATGCGTACGGACTGCTCTTCGATGCCCTTGATCTGATCGATGAACCACGGGTCGATCCCGGTGGCCTCGGCGAGCTCGGCCACGGACAGGCCCGCTCGGATCGCCTGATGCAGCGTGGCCATCCGCCCGTCGTGCGGGCTGGCGCAGCGCCGCAGCAGCTCGGCGGGGTCGCCCGGGGGCTCGCGCCAGTGCAGCGGGGCGCCCGGGTGCTCCAGCGAGCGCAGCGCCTTCTGCAGCGCCTCGGGGAAGGACCGGCCGATGGCCATGGCCTCGCCCACCGACTTCATGTGCGTGGTCAGTACCGGGTCCGCGCCGGGGAACTTCTCGAACGCGAACCTGGGCACCTTGACCACCACGTAGTCCAGCGCGGGCTCGAAGCTGGCCGGGGTCTCGCCGGTGATGTCGTTGCGGATCTCGTCGAGGGTGTAGCCGATGGCCAGCCGGGCCGCGATCTTGGCGATCGGGAAGCCGGTCGCCTTGGAGGCCAGGGCGCTGGACCGGGACACCCGCGGGTTCATCTCGATCACGACCATCCGCCCGGTCCCGGGGTGGACGGCGAACTGGATGTTGCAGCCCCCGGTGTCCACCCCGACCGCCCGCGCGGTCGCGATCGCGACATCGCGCATCCGCTGGTACTCGCGGTCGGTCAGGGTCATCGCGGGCGCCACCGTGACCGAGTCTCCCGTGTGCACGCCCATCGGGTCGACGTTCTCGATCGAGCACACGATCACCGCGTTGTCGTTGCGGTCGCGCATCAGCTCGAGCTCGAACTCCTTCCAGCCCAGGATCGACTCCTCGAGCAGGACCTCGGTGACCGGGCTGGCGTCCAGGCCCGCCGCGGCGATACGGCGCAGGTCCGCCGGGTCGCGGGCGATGCCGGACCCCGAGCCGCCGAGCGTGAACGAGGGCCTGATCACCAGCGGGTAGCCGAGCTCGGCCACGGCCCGCTCGCACTCGGCCAGCGTGTGGCAGACCCGGCTGCGCGGGACCTCGGCGCCGAGGCCGGTGACGATCTCCTTGAACCGCCGCCGGTCCTCCCCGGCCCGGATCGCGTCGATGTCGGCGCCGATCAGTTCGACCCCGTAACGGGCCAGCGTGCCCGACTCGTGCAGCGCCACCGCGGCGTTGAGCGCGGTCTGGCCGCCGAGGGTGGGCAGCACGGCGTCGGGACGCTCCTTGGCGATCACCTTCTCCAGCACGTCCGGCGTGATCGGCTCGACATAGGTCGCGTCGGCGAACTCCGGGTCGGTCATGATCGTCGCCGGGTTCGAGTTCACCAGGCTGACCCGGATGCCCTCCTGCTTCAGCACGCGGCAGGCCTGGGTGCCGGAATAGTCGAACTCGCAGGCCTGGCCGATCACGATCGGCCCGGACCCGATGACAAGGACCGATGTCAGGTCAGCCCGCTTCGGCACGACGGCACCTTTCCTGCGTCCCTACCCCGTCCCCTCCGCCCACCGCCGCCCCACCCCGGCTGCACCGGATAAGAGCGGGGAGACTTTTCAGTCGTATTCCCTGAAAAGTCTCCCCGCTGAGCGAAAGCGAGGTCACCGGGCACGCTCCATCAGGTCGCAGAACTCCCCGAACAGGCCGGCCGCGTCGTGCGTGCCGGGCGCGGCCTCGGGGTGGTACTGGACGCTGAAGGCCGGCGCGTCCAGCAGCCGCAGGCCCTCGACCACGCCGTCGTTCAGGTTGACGTGGGTGACGGCGGCCGGGCCGAACGCGGTCTCGAACGCCTCGCCCGCCTCCGGCATCGCGACGGCGAACCCGTGATTGTGGCTGGTGATCTGGACCCGGCCGGTCCGCAGGTCCTGCACCGGCTGGTTGACGCCGCGGTGCCCGAACCGCAGCTTGTAGGTGCCCAGGCCGACCGCCCGGCCCATGACCTGGCTGCCCAGGCAGATCCCGAACACCGGGACCCCGGCGCCCAGCACCCCGCGCATGGCCTCGGCCACGTAGCCGATCGCGGCCGGGTCGCCAGGGCCGTTGGAGAAGAACACCCCGTCCGGCGCCGAGGCCAGGATCTGCGCGGCCGTGGTGGCGGCGGGCAGCACGGTGACCTCGCAGCCCAGGCGGGCCATGGACCGGGGCGTGGCGGCCTTGATCCCGAGGTCGACGGCGGCCACGCGCCAGCGGACCGGCACCCCGTCGGGCGGGCTGACCACCAGCGCCCGGCCGGTCGAGACCTCGCGGACCAGGTCGGCCCCGGCCATCTGCGGGCTGTCGAGCACCCGGCTCCGCAGCCGCTGCGGGTCGTCCTCCCGGGTGCTGATCGCGGCCCGCATCGCGCCGCGCTCGCGCAGGTGCCTGGTCAGCGCCCGGGTGCCGGTGATCGCGATCCCGGTGACGTCCTGGTCCCGCAGCTCGTCTTCGAGGCCGCGGACGGCGCGCCAGTTCGAGTACACCCGCGCGGGCTCGCGGATCACGTAGCCGCTGACCCAGATCCGGCGGGACTCGGGGTCTTCGTCGTTCACGCCGGTGTTGCCGATGTGCGGCGCGGTCATCGCGACGATCTGCCGGCAGTAGGAGGGGTCGGTCAGCGTCTCCTGGTAGCCGGTCATGGCGGTGTTGAACACCATCTCGCCGAACGTCTCGCCGTCCGCGCCGTAGGCCGTGCCCCGGAACGTCGTGCCGTCCTCGAGCACCAGCATGGCCGGAGCCGGCTTGCCGCCCCCGGTCACCAGGCCAGCTTCCCGTCGATCACCGTCGGCCGCCCGCGCAGGAACGTGGCCATCACCCGGCCGGGCAGGACCATGCCCGCGAACGGCGTGTTGCGGCTCTTCGTGGCCTGCGCGGCCGGGTCCACCGCGTCGCGCGGGGCCGGGTCGTAGAGTGCCAGGTTGGCCGGTTCACCCGGGGCCAGCCTGCCGTGCCCGCCGAGGCGGCCGATCGCGGCCGGCCGGGCCGACATCCGGTCCGCGACGCCCGCCCAGTCGAGCAGGCCCGGCTCCACCATGGCCTGGTGCACCACGCGCAGCGCGGTCTCAAGCCCGGTCATGCCGAACGCCGCGGCCTCCCACTCGGTCTCCTTGTCCTCCAGCGGGTGCGGCGCGTGGTCGGTGGCGACGCAGTCGATGGTCCCGTCGGCCAGGCCCGCCCGCAGCGCCGCGACGTCGTCGGCGGTGCGCAGCGGCGGGTTGACCTTGAACACCGGGTCGTAGCCCGCGGCGTGCTGCTCGGTGAGCAGCAGGTGATGCGGGGTCACCTCCGCGGTCACCTGCCAGCCCTTGCCCTTTGCCCATCGGATGATCTCCACCGAGCCGGCCGTGGAGACGTGGCAGACATGCAGGGCCGACCCCACGTGCGCCGCGAGCAGGCAGTCGCGGGCCACGATCGCCTCTTCGGCGACCGCGGGCCAGCCGGTCAGCCCGAGCCTGCCGGAGATCTCGCCCTCGTTCACCTGCGCGCCCTCGGTGAGCCGCGGTTCCTGGGCATGCTGCGCGATCACCCCGCCGAACGCCCGCACGTACTCCAGCGCCCGCCGCATCAGCACCGCGTCGTGCACGCACTGGCCGTCGTCGGAGAACAGCCGGACCCGGGCCGCCGAGTCGGCCATCGCGCCAAGCTCGGCCATGCGCCGGCCGCCCAGGCCGACCGTGACCGCGCCGACCGGCTGCACGTCGCAGCGGCCCGCCTGGCGGCCGAGCCGCCAGATCTGCTCCACCACGCCCGCGGTGTCGGCCACCGGGTCGGTGTTGGCCATCGCGTGCACGGCGGTGTAGCCGCCGAGGGCCGCGGCCGCGGTCCCGCTCGCCACCGTCTCGGCGTCCTCCCGGCCGGGCTCGCGCAGGTGCGCGTGCAGGTCGACCAGTCCAGGGAGCAGGATCAGCCCGGCCGCGTCCAGCCGCTGAGCGCGCGGCGCGCCCGCCGGGTCCAGGCCCGGGCCGATCTCGGCGATCACGCCGTCACGGACCAGGACGTCGGCCGGCTCGCCGCCCAGCGGCCTGGCGCCGGTGATCAGCCAGGTGCCGGTCATCGCTGCCCTCCTTGGTCCGGTCCGGACCCGCCCAGCAGCAGGTACAGCACGGCCATCCGCACGCTGACCCCGTTGGCCACCTGCTCCACGATCGTCGAGCGGGGCGAGTCGGCCACCTCGGCGGCGATCTCGACGCCCCGGTTCATCGGCCCGGGATGCATCACGATCGCGTGCTCGGGCAGCAGCGCCATCCGGGCGGCATCCAGCCCGTAGCGGCGGCTGTACTCGTGCACGCTCGGGAAGTAGGCCGCGTTCATCCGCTCCTGCTGGATCCGCAGCATCATCACGACGTCGGCCTTGGGCAGCGCGGCGTCCAGGTCGTACCCGACCGAGCAGGGCCAGCCCCCCACGGCGACCGGCAGCAGGGTCGGCGGCGCGACCAGGGTCACGTCGGCGCCCAGCGTGCTGAGCAGCAGCACGTTCGATCTGGCCACCCGGCTGTGCAGGACGTCGCCGACGATCGTCACCCGGAGTCCCTCGATCCGCCCCAGCCTCCTGCGCATGGTGAACGCGTCCAGCAACGCCTGGGTCGGGTGCTCGTGTGCCCCGTCGCCCGCGTTGACCACGCTGCCGCGCACCCAGCCCGCGAGCCGGTGCGGCGCGCCCGACGCGCTGTGCCTGATCACCACGGCGTCGGCGCCCATGGCCTCGAGGGTCAGCGCGGTGTCCTTCAGGCTCTCCCCCTTGGCCACGCTCGACCCCTTGGCCGAGAAGTTGATGACGTCGGCCGACAGCCGCTTCGCGGCCGCCTCGAAGGAGATCCTGGTCCGGGTCGAGTCCTCGTAGAACAGGTTGACGACCGTGCGGCCGCGCAGCGTGGGCAGCTTCTTCATCGGCCGCTCGGCCATGGTGGCCAGCTCGTCGGCCGTGTCCAGGATCATCAGCGCGTCGTCCGCGCTCAGGTCGCCGGCGGAGATGAGGTGGCGGTTCATGAGCCCTCCCGGATGGCGGCGTCCTGGGTCGTGCCGAGCAGCACCGCGTCCTGCCCGTCGGTCTCGGTCAGCAGCACCCGGACCATCTCGCGCTGCGAGGTGGGCAGGTTCTTGCCCACGTAGTCGGGCCGGATCGGGAGCTCACGGTGCCCTCGGTCCACCAGCACCGCGAGTTGCACGGCGCGGGGGCGGCCGAGGTCGCCCAGGGCGTCCAGCGCCGCCCGGACGGTCCGGCCCGAGTAGAGGACGTCGTCGACCAGCACCACGATCTTGTCGTCGATGCCCGTCGCGGGCACCTCGGTGTGCCCGAGCGCCCGGGCCGGCCGCAGCCTCAGGTCGTCGCGGTACATGGTGATGTCGAGAGAGCCCGCCGGGAGCGGGCGTCCCTCGACCTGCTCGAGGCGCTCCGCCAGCCGGCGGGCGAGCGGCACCCCCCGGGTCGGGATGCCCAGCAGGACGACATCGCCGGCGCCGTTGGTCCGCTCGAGGATCTCGTGCGCGATCCGGGTCAGCGCCCGCCGGATGTCGTCCGGCTCGAGCACCGCCCGGGCATGCCGGGAGGCATCGGTCCGATCGGCCGCATGCATCAGGGACCTCCTTTCCCGCCTCACCGGACGGGTCTTAAAGGATGTCGGCTCGGACCACCGTACCAGGCAGAAGGCGGTGTCCGGGCCGATGAACGCGGCCGGCACGCCGAGTAACCGCCCGTGACGTTTATCACACGATGTCGTGATCTAATGGCATCTCACCCGCCGCACCCGGCTATTGCAGGTGATCGCGGCGGCCGGAAACCTCGCCATGACAAGGCTTCCGGCGAGGTCGGCAGGTGACAGTGCGGGCGTCGGGCGGATGCGGCACAGCGCGTAAGTTCATCCGCTTTTTGCCATTCGGCTTGACCTTGTCGGCCTCGCGGCCTACCGTCACTGTGCGTAACCACCACTATCAGCTACGACAAGGCCGGGGGGCCGAAGACCATGCCATCTGACTACGCGAAGACCCTCGGGGCGCGGCTGCGCGCGATCCGCACTCAGCAGGGGCTCTCGCTGCACGGAGTTGAAGAGAAGTCCCGGGGCCGGTGGAAGGCTGTGGTCGTTGGCTCCTATGAGCGCGGCGACAGGTCGGTGACCGTGCAGAAGCTGGCCGAACTGGCCGAGTTCTATGGCGTGCCCGTCTCGGAGTTGCTGCCGGGGGACGTGCTGCCCACGTTGCTGGCCCCCGCCCCCAAGTTGGTGATCGACCTCGAGCGCATGGCGCAACTGCCCAAGGACAAGGCCGGGCCGCTGGCCCGCTACGTCGCGACGATTCAGAGCCAGCGCGGCGACTACAACGGCCGGGTGCTGTCGATCCGCCAGGAGGACCTGCGCTCGCTCGCGGTGATCTACGACAAGACGCCCACGGACCTTACCGAGGAATTGATCAGCTGGGGCATCCTGGACTCCGAGGCCCGGGGTGCCATCGAGACCTTCTGACCCCCCGGCAGGCTGATCCCCGCAGCATGCTGAACCCCCCGCTGACCCCCGCCTCCACCGATCCCAGCAGCCGGACTCAGCCGGCCGTCAGCAGCGGAAGCAGCGGCCGGGCCGGCACACCCAGCGCGTTCTCGGCCAGCGACACGAACATCTCGGCGTCACGGAGCAGGTCGTCCGCCTCCCGGGGCGAGACAGCGCGCGGCAGGCCGGCCTCGGCCGCGGCCCGCTTGGCCGCGCCGGCCGCGAAGAACGCCGCCCACTCCCGCAGCGCGGGCTCAACCTTTGGCAGCAACTCCCATACGCTCTGCGGCCGCTTCCGGCGGGCGCCCGGCGGTTCGGCCCTCGATGCAACCACTGCCGCCGCTGCCCGCAACGCCGCCAGATGCGCCCCCACGTACCTCGCACCCGCAGTGGTCTCGTCCTCGGCCGCGGCCAGCCCCTGCCTGGCCGACTCCATCAGCGCAAGCGCGGACGGCGCGATCCGGCATTGCTGCCACTGGCGGCCTGGCCGCACCTCAGCGATCGAGCTCATCGAACTCCTCCTTAGGAGGTCGGCCGGGCGGGGCGCTTCCCCACACCGCGCCCGGCCGATCCAGCAACCGAGGGGGCCCGGCCGCAGACTCGCACTACTTAGTCGAACATATATTCGCTAGCGTGTCCAGCTGTTTGGATCTGCTTTCGAAGTTACAAGGGGGGTCTGACAATCTCGTCCCGTCCGGGCGGGCCGTCGCTGATCGGGCGCTGAGCTGCGCGTCCGCAAGCCCACCCGGCCGACTACGCTGGCCCCGTGCGGACCGCAGTGAACATCACCGAGCTCGGGCGGCCCGGCTTTCTCGCCAATCTCCAGGAGCAGCTCGCCATTTACGGTGCCGCGATGGACGCGAGCCCGGGGGATCTCCCCAGCCGGCAGGTCATCATGGAGCGGCATGCCGGTAACCCGGGCCTGCGCGCGCTCGCGGCCATCGACGAGCCGTCCCAGCAGATGGTGGCGTTCGCGTACTGCTTCAGGGGCGCGCCCGGCCAGTGGTGGCACGACGTCGTATGGTC
>JASIJN010000071.1 GCA_030050125.1 Streptosporangiaceae bacterium
GAGGCCGAGGACGCGGAGGGGGCCTTCGGCGGCCACGTCGCGTCGCTGGATCCCGATGTGGTGATCGACATGGTCTGCTTCACCGCGGCGTCGGCGCAGCAGCTCATCGACGCGCTGCGCCCGTCCCGCCCGCTGCTGCTGCACTGCGGGACCATCTGGGTGCACGGCCCGGCGCTGCGGGTGCCGGTCACCGAGGACGAGCCACGGACCGCCTACGGGGAGTACGGCACCGGCAAGGCGCAGATCAAGGCGCTGCTGCACCGCGAGACGCTGGCCGGCGGCGTGCCGTCGGTGGTCCTGCACCCCGGTCACATCAGCGGGCCGGGCTGGCCCGTCATCACCCCGGCAGGCAACCTCGATCCCGGCGTCTGGACGCACCTGGCGACCGGCAAGCCGCTGGCCCTGCCCGATCACGGCCTCGGCGTGCTGCATCACGTCCACGCCGACGACGTGGCGCAGGCCTTCGAACTGGCACTGCAGCGGCCGGCCGCGATCGGCGGGAGCTTCCACGTGGTGGCCGAGCAGGCCATGACGCTGCGCGGCCTGGCGGCAGGCGTCGCGCAGTGGTTCGGGCGCGAGCCGGAACTCGATTTCGTCGACTGGGCGGAATTCGAGCGCCGGGCCGGCGCCGAGAACGCCGCGGCCAGCCGCGAGCACACGTTCCGCGGTATCACCGCGAGCATCGCCCGGGCCCGGCAGGAACTGGGCTACGCGCCGCGCTACAGCACCTTGCAGGCCCTGCACGAGTCGCTGGCCTGGCTGGTGGCCAACGGCCAGGTCGACCTGGACGGCCAGCCGTTCCCGCCGGCCTGACCACGATCACGCGCCGTCGGGATAGGCGAATACCTCGTCGAGCGGCACCTGGAACACCTGCGCGATCTGGAAGGCCATTTCCAGCGAGGGGGAGTAGCGGCCCCGCTCGATGGCGATGATCGTCTGCCGGGTGACGCCGACGCGATCCGCGAGCTGCGCCTGGGTCATCTCGCCGTGGGCGAAGCGCAGCGCCCGGATCGAGTTGGTGATCCTGGTCGGCTTGCTCATCGCGCTCGTCACGCCGGGCGCAGGCCGCGCCGGTAGGCGACGAGCTTCGCCGCGGACCCGGCCACCGCCCACAGGACGAAGCCAAGGTAGATGACGTTGGCGATCCAGAAGTAGTCCCAGCGCGCCATGGCCATGACCAGCGCCGCCCCGGCGCTGGCCACGATGAACCACCGGCTGGTGTACTCGCCGAAGCGGTAGATCTCCCGGTCCCGCACATCGCTGCGACGGGTCGCGCCGGGGCCCCCGGCCAGGACGCGGCCCACGATCGAGGCGAGGATCGAGGCGCCGGTCGTCCATAGCAGCACCGACACGTAGGGCACCTGCGCGACGGGCGTGCTGGCCAGCCGCCCCAGGACGATCGCCAGGTAGACGCTGTACCCGCCCAGGCAGGCCGCCAGGTAGACCCAGGTGCCCTTCTCTTCGTAGGCCATCGCTCCCCCTCAGGGGCCGTGTAAAGAAGTTTTGACAACGCCAATGTAAAGCAGGTCAGACCTGAAGTCAAAAATAATGTACATTGGCGGCGGCCCAGAGTGACGGCATCGTGGCATGATTCGACCGGCGTCACGCCATATGACCGACACGTAGGAGGCCCGCCGTCATGTCCAACGATTATCTCTTTGACCTCACCGGCAAGGTGGCGCTGGTCACCGGGGCGGGCGGCGGCCTTGGTGCGGAGTTCGCCGAGGTCATGGCCGAGGCCGGCGCGGACGTCGTGTGCGCGGACATCGACCTCGACGGCGCGCAGGCCACGGCCGGCCAGGTCAGCAGGATCGGCCGGGCCGGCCTGGCCCTGCGCTGCGACGTGGCGCGGCACGACGAGGTGATCTCCATGGTCGGCGCCGCCGTCCAGCGTTTCGGGCGCCTGGACGTGCTCTTCAACAACGCCGGCATCGCCGACCCGTCGCCCGCGCCCGTGCACGAGTTCGACGTCGAGGGCTGGCACAAGGTGATCGACGTGGACCTGAACGGCGTGTTCTACTGCGCCCGCGAGGCGTTGCGGGTGATGGTCACCCAGGGCAGCGGGAAGATCATCAACGTGGCGTCGATGTGGGGGCTGGCGGGCGGGTCGAGCGTCTTCCCCGTGCCGGCCTACAACGCGGCCAAGGGAGCCGTGGTGAACCTGACCCGCGAGCTCGGCCTGGAGTACGCGACCCGCGGCATTCAGGTCAACGCGCTGTGCCCCGGCTTCTACCGCACCAGGCTCGGCGCCTATGACGACCCGGAGTTCCTGGCCGCGGTCACCGGCTTCACCCCGATGGGACGGGTGGCCGAGGCCCGCGAGATCAGGGGGCCGGCCCTGTTTCTGGCCTCGCCCGCGTCCGACTACATGACCGGGCAGACGCTGGTGGTGGACGGCGGCTGCATGGCCAAGTGACCGCCCGGGCCGGGCTGGCCGTTAGGTGAAGGGTTCCGCGGGAGGGTGGCCGGCCAGGATGTCCTCGGCCCGGCGCCGGATGGCGTGATTGCGGTTGTCCGAGGTCAGAATGTAGAAGCGAGCCTCACGGATGGCCTCGACCACCAGTTCGGCGACCTCGGCGGGCTCGCGGCCGGTGGTCACCAGCAGCCGGCGGAAGCGATCCTGGCTGGCCCGCTCG
>JASIJN010000565.1 GCA_030050125.1 Streptosporangiaceae bacterium
AGGCAGGCCAGGCCGAACCGTCCGCCCTCCTCCTCGGCGAACGCGGCCACCGCGATCGGCCGCGCGGGCCGGAACCCGCCGCCGCGCAGCAGGTCGACCGCGGCGAAGCCGGACACCACGCCGAGCGGCCCGTCGAACGCGCCGCCCTCGGGCACCGAGTCCAGATGGCTGCCGGTCGCGATCCCGCCGACACTCGCATCCGGCCCTTCCCACCACGCCCAGAGATTGCCGTTGCGGTCGGCCTGCACGGGCATTGAGCGTTCAAGAGCGCGGTTGGCAAACCATTCGCGGCAGGCCAGGTCCGCCTCCGTGAACGCCAGCCGCCGGTAGCCGCCGGTCGCCGGGTCGCGCCCGATCGGCAGCAGCGAGTCCCACAGCTCGGCGAAACCCACGCCGGGCCGCCTCAGCGTCCGGCCATGGGCAGCCGGACGCCGCGCTCGGCGGCGACCTCGGCCGCCCGGTCGTAGCCCGCGTCGGCGTGCCGGATCACGCCCATGCCCGGGTCGTTGGTCAGCACCCGCTCCAGCTTCTGCGCGGCCAGCGCGCTGCCGTCCGCCACGCAGACCTGGCCGGCGTGGATCGAGCGGCCGATGCCGACGCCGCCGCCGTGGTGGATGCTCACCCAGGACGCGCCCGAGGAGGTGTTGACCAGCGCGTTGAGCAGCGGCCAGTCGGCGATCGCATCCGACCCGTCGGCCATCGCCTCGGTCTCCCGGTACGGAGAGGCGACCGAGCCGCAGTCCAGGTGGTCGCGGCCGAGCACGATCGGGGCCTGCACCTCGCCGCGCGCCACGAGCTCGTTGAAGCGCAGCCCGGCCAGGTGCCGCTCCCCGTAGCCGAGCCAGCAGATCCGCGCGGGCAGCCCCTGGAAGTGCACCTTCTGCCCGGCCATCCGGATCCACCTGGCCAGCGCCTCGTTGCCGGGGAACAGGTCGAGGATGGCCGCGTCGGTCACCGCGATGTCCCCGCGGTCCCCGGACAGCGCGGCCCAGCGGAACGGGCCCCGGCCCTCGCAGAACAACGGCCTGATGTAGGCGGGCACGAAGCCGGGAAAGTCGAACGCCCGGGCGTAGCCCGCCAGCTGGGCCTCGCCGCGGATCGAGTTGCCGTAGTCGAACACCTCGGCGCCCGCGTCCATAAACCCGACCATCGCCTCCACGTGGGCGGCCATCGACTCCCTGGCCCGCGCGGTGAACCCGGCCGGGTCCTCGGCCCGCAGCGCGGCCATGTCCTCGAACGCGACGCCGCGAGGCAGGTAGGTCAGCGGGTCGTGGGCCGAGGTCTGGTCGGTCACCACGTCGACCGGGGCGCCCATCGCGAGCAGCCGCGGCACCAGATCGGCCGCGTTGCCCAGCAGCCCGACGGACAGCGGCTCGGCCGCGGCCGCCGCGGCCGAGGCCCGGCGAACCGCGTCGTCGACGCCGTCGGCGGCCACGTCCAGGTAGCCGTGCTCGATCCGGCGGCTGATCCGGGACGGGTCGCAGTCGATGCAGATGGCGACGCCGCCGTTCATCGTGACCGCGAGCGGCTGGGCCCCGCCCATCCCGCCCAGGCCGGCGGTGAGCGTGATGGTCCCGGCCAGCGAGCCGCCGAACCGCTTGGCGGCCACGGCCGCGAACGTCTCGTAGGTGCCCTGCAGGATGCCCTGGGTGCCGATGTAGATCCAGGAGCCGGCGGTCATCTGCCCGAACATGGTCAGCCCGGCCGCCTCGAGCCTGCGGAACTCCTCCCAGGTGGCCCACTGCGGGACCAGGTTGGAGTTGGCGATCAGCACCCGCGGCGCCCACTCGTGGGTGCGGAAGACGCCGACCGGCTTGCCCGACTGGACCAGCAGGGTCTCGTCGTCCTCCAGCCCGGCCAGCGAGGCGACGATCGCGTCGAACGCGCTCCAGCTGCGGGCCGCCCGGCCCGAGCCGCCGTACACGATGAGCTCGTCCGGATGCTCGGCCACCTCGGGATCGAGGTTGTTCATCAGCATCCGCATGGCCGCCTCCTGGGGCCAGCCCTTGCAGGTCAGGGCGGTCCCGCGAGGCGCGCGGACCGGGCGGGGGGTTCCAGCATCGCGGGGGCCCGCCGGGTGCCCAGCAGTCATGACCGGTCTCCTCGTCGAGTCGGTGGTCGCGAGCCACGGCGTGTCGCCGCCGCTTCCGGGTTCATCATCCCCGCCCCGGGCGTTATGGCCGGTACCGGGTCGCCCGGACCACGGGCGGGCGGGCGAGCGTCCGGGACGCTACCTGGCCTACCTGGCCTGCCTGGCCTACCTGGCCGCCTCCGCGAGCAGGGCGCGGATGTCGGCGGCGGTGGGCGGGCGCGGGGTGTTGGCCAGCACCTCGTCGTCCAGGGCGTCGGCGGCGATCCGGTCGAGGTCGGCGTCGGCCAGGCCCAGGTCGCCCAGCCGCCGGGTCATCCCGACCCGGCCGGCCAGGGCCTCGATCGCGTCGATCGCGGCGTCCGCGTTCCAGCCGGCCGGCCGGGCCTGGTCGCCGGCCCCGAGGGCGGCCGCCACCTCGGCCAGCCGGTCCCGGCGGACCGCCGCGTTGAACCGCAGCACCTGCGGCAGCACCATGGTGAGCGCCACGCCGTGCGCGACGTCGAACCGGCCGCCCAGCGAGTGGCCGATCGCGTGACAGAGGCCGAGGCCGGTGGTGGCCATCCCGACCCCGGCCATGTGCGCGGCGAGCAACATCTGCGACCGGGCCTCCAGGTCCTGGCCGTCGGCATGCGCGCGCGGCAGATGGCCCGCGACCATGCGCATGACCTGCAGCGCGATCCCGTCGGACCAGGGGTTGGCCCGGACCGAGAGGTACGACTCCAGGGCGTGGGTCAGCGCGTCGAGGCCGGTGGCGGCCGTCGCCGCGGGCGGCAGGCCGATCGTGAGGGCCGGGTCCAGCACCGCCGCGGCCGGAAGCGAGCTGGCGTGGCCCACGTAGAACTTCCGCCGCGCCGCCGGATCGGTCACGACGCCGAACGCGTTGGTCTCCGCGCCGGTGCCCGCGGTGGTCGGGACGGCCACGATGGGCAGCGCCGGGCGCTCGAACTCGCCGCGGTAGTCCAGGTCC